>JAVBOD010000010.1:0-24679 GCA_031551045.1 Bacteroidales bacterium | reverse complement strand
CATGTGATCGGCAATGATACGACGTACGGGATCCATCGGAATTACTTCGTCTTTATCTGACATTGTAACAGGTACAGTCGGCGTAGGAGCTCCGAATTGCTGAGAAGTTTCAATTGCTTTTTTCTTTTCGTCGGCAAATTTCACTTCGGTTGTAACCGCAGTACCTTTTTTCTTGCCGGTTATATATTGTTCAATATCTTTTTTTCTTACTCTGCCCTAATAACCGGTACCCGGAACGACATCTAATTCCGCTTTATCTATATTTGCTTCTTTTGCTTTTTCCAAAACAACCGGAGAATACCATCTATCTTCGCTTCCTTTTGATAATTTTTCGTTTGGATCCGGATTTTTCGATTGGATATCAAGTGTTTTATTGTCGATTTTTTCTTCCGAAACCGAGATAGATTCTTTTTCTTCCGGAGTGAAATCTGTTGTTTGATTATCACCTTCTTCGCCGATTTCAATAACAGCCACAACTGTTCCGACAGGTACGGAGTCTCCTTCATTGAATCGAATTTCGATAACTTTTCCGGTAACGGGAGATGGAACTTCCACACTGACTTTGGCTGTATTCACTTCAAACAATATATCGTCTTCTTCAACGAGATCACCTGTTTTTACCGACCATGAAATAATGGTTCCTTCCGTTATACTTTCACCCGGTTTGGGCATTTTTATTTCGAATGTTGACATGATTCCTTGCTTTTTAATATCTTATGTAAGATATATTCAAAAGCTGTGCCAAATGGCAAGAAGGATACAAAAGTGAAAGGGTAAAAAGGGAATAAGGGTAAAACGCTGTCATTCTTTGAACCTCGGAGGCACGGATTGCACCGAAAAAATCGTTGTATTTTCAGTGATTTCTTAGGTTATCCCGCATCCGCTATCCAAGATCACAGATTTTTCGCTCCGCTCAGAATGTCAAAATGCCCCCTTATTCATTGCAATGATGTGCTTTGCGCCGCTCATCGTCCTATTCCCTCTTTTGAGGGGTAGGGGGCTAAAAATTCCACTTAACAGCAAGAGTTGGTGTTACAAACACGTTGCTGGCATGAAAATTATAGTTGATATTTATTTCACTGCCTGCGGAAAAATGTTTTGTAACATTATACCAAAATTGAGGCTGCGATATAACAACGATTTTTTTGCCGCTGGTGTTTCCCGTAAAATCTTTATTTTCCGTCCATACATCTACAAACCCGCAAGCGGTGAAGTGTTTCTTGGCAGTGGTATATTGCCAGCTCACTGTCCATTGGATATCGTGGCTGGCTTTTTCAAAAGCATTGTATTTATACGCGAGATAGGTGTTTACATGAATTTTTGTGCATGAGGGCGTCCATGAAATGCCCGCCAAATAAGCATTGGGGATGCTTCTTCCGGCTATTCCTCCATTATATTCTATATGAAAGGCTACGGGGGCTTTCCAGCATTGTAAATCGCGGGCAATTTCCCAATAAGCCGAATTAATGCCTCCTTTATTCCCGGCGTAGGTCATATCAATGAACAGGAACGTGGAGCCCCAACGGTCGGGCCGGAACATCTCTACCGTGGTAAAGAGAAAATTTTGCCCAGCCCAATCGGCGGCGGAATTTTCGTGCAATGTGTGCCGTAAATCGTAATGTAATTGAATGTTCTGTGCGGAAACAGTAAATACGGGGAAAAAAAATAAAAAGGTTACGAATGTTTTTTTTGACATGGCGCTTGTGTGGTCTTAGGCTTGGTGTGTATCGAAAAAAATAGGCAATGCGGATTTTTGAAAAATTGTACTTAGCGGAAGATGCTGAAAAAACCGCCAAGATTATTACTCTTGGCGGTTTGGTGAATAGTCGGGTGTTTTTATCCCAAATACGATTTCAGTAATTTGCTACGGGTGCTGTGGCGCAACCGGCGAATGGCTTTTTCTTTGATTTGACGTACCCGTTCGCGGGTCAGGCCAAAGTGTTCGCCGATTTCTTCCAGCGTCATTTCCTGCGTGCCGATACCGAAGAAATATTTTACAATATCACGTTCGCGTTCGGTAAGCGTCGAAAGCGCGCGGTCGATTTCTTTCGATAAGGATTCGTTAATCAATCCGCGGTCGGCATTCGGCGAGTCGCTGTTTACCAACACGTCGAGCAGGCTGTTGTCTTCCCCTTCTACGAAAGGCGCATCTACCGATACATGGCGTCCTGATACCCTTAATGTATCCGAAATTTTCTCACGCGGAATTTCTAAAATATCGGCCAGTTCTTCCGGCGAGGGCGTGCGCTCGTGTTCCTGTTCAAATTTTGCTAACGCTTTATTGATTTTATTTAGCGAACCTACCTGGTTGAGCGGCAAACGAACGATACGCGATTGTTCGGCCAATGCCTGTAAAATAGATTGGCGAATCCACCATACGGCGTAGGAAATAAATTTAAAACCGCGGGTTTCGTCGAATTTTTCTGCTGCTTTAATCAATCCCAAATTACCTTCGTTTATCAAGTCGGGCAGGCTTAAGCCTTGATTTTGATATTGTTTTGCTACTGAAACCACGAAGCGTAAATTAGCCCGGGTTAGTTTTTCCAAGGCTTCTTGATCGCCGCGCTTGATACGTTGTGCCAGTTCTACTTCCTCGTCCACCGAAATCAAATCTTCGCGGCCGATTTCCTGTAAATATTTATCGAGCGAAGCGCTTTCGCGGTTAGTGATGGATTTGGTAATCTTAAGTTGTCTCATATATAATTAAATACTTCCGTCTAAAAAAAGGCCGCAAAGATAATCGATTTTTTTAACTTTTGCAATTTTATGTTATTTTCCAATGCCATAAAGGACTCTGTTGCCGTCGGGATACACGCCTTGGAGGAGGGCGCCGTTTTCCCAATCTTGCAACGCCGATACCAACTCCTCTTTGCTGCTTACCGGCATCCGGTTTACACTCGTGATAATGAATCCTTCTTTTACTCCGGCGGCTTTAAATGCGCCATCTTTAAGATTAGTTATTTGCACTCCTTGGCGGACACCTAATTTGCGTTTAACTTCCGGACTTACATCCTTAAATGTGGCGCCCAAGGCCTTTTCGATATTATCATTATTGAGCGCCGCTATGGCTTTGTCGTCTCTTATACGTAAAGTTGCCGTAAATTGTTTCGTTTTGCCGTCGCGAATTACCGTAACTTCCACTTTATCATCGGGTCTATATTTATTAATCATCTCTTGCACGGCCGACATGGTTTTCACCGGCGTGTTGTTGATGTGGGTGAGCACGTCGCCCCGCTTGATGCCTGCCTGATCGGCAGCGCCGCCCGGTACTACATTTTCGATATACACGCCATTCATCTCTTTGAGGCCGTAGTCTTTTGCCAAGTCGCTGGTAATGGCTTGCATCGTGATGCCTAATACGGCGCGGCGCACATTGCCGAACTCCATTAAGTCTTTTACTACTTTTTCGACAATCGAAGACGGAACGGCAAACGAGTAACCGGCAAAAGCTCCCGAAGGCGTATAGATAGAGGTGTTGATACCCACTAACTCGCCGTTGAGGTTCACCAATGCACCGCCGCTGTTACCGCGGTTAACCGCGGCGTCTGTCTGGATAAACGACTCGATCCGGCTATTGGCGCTGTTGCGGTCATATACCGGAGTAATGTTGTTCCGTCCTTTGGCGCTGACAATTCCGGCGGTTACTGTCGATGTCAGGTTGAACGGGTTACCGATAGCCAATACCCATTCGCCTAAACGCAACGAATCCGAAGGCCCGAAACGAAGGAATGGCAACTCATTGGCGTCAATTTTCAATACGGCAATATCGGTTGCTTCATCGGTGCCTATTACTTTCGAGGTAAATTCACGATTGTCTTCCATCACTACCTGCACTTCCGTGGCTCCGTCAATCACATGGTTTGCCGTAACAATATATCCGTCCGGCGAAATGATAACGCCCGATCCGGAACCTAATTGCGGGCCCGGATCGCGGTATTGCCGGTAACCGAAAAAATACTCCAGAAAGGAATTTTGCGAATCTTCTTGAGAGCGTTTAGTAATAGTTTTTACGTGCACCACGGCTTTCACTCCCATCTCGGCCGCCGGTGTAAAACTCGAACCGCCGCCATCTTGCCCTCCGTAGCTCACACTTTTGTATTGGGAGCCGGTGGGCGCCTGTACAATGTATTTAATTTCTTTCTTCCCTGAAAAAACAGCCACTGCAGCAGCGCCAACTACGCCGCCAACCAGGGCAATTAAAACGATGTAAAAAATGCTTGAACGTTTCATAATAAATTTCTTTTTTATGAGTTTGATTTTTTAATGTAAAGTCACAAATTTTATTCCTCTTTCATTAGAATGATGTTTTTACATTTGGTTTAATGTAAAATAACTACCTTTGTTTGAATTTTTTAACGATGAAATTGACTTTTTATAAATATCAAGGAGCTGGGAATGACTTCATTTTGATAGATAATCGCAACAACGAAATACAACTATCCGATGAGAGTGTCGCCCGTTTGTGCGACCGTCATTTTGGCATTGGCGCCGATGGCTTGATGTTGCTGGGAGCCGCTCCGCATGCCGACTTTTCGATGCGCTATTACAATTCCGACGGCCGCGAAAGCACCATGTGCGGAAATGGCGGGCGTTGCATCACCGCGTTTGCCGCACATTTGGGTATTGCGCGTAACGAATACAAATTTCTTGCAATAGACGGCTTGCATGTGTCGCAGTTAGTACAAAGCAGCGACCGTGAAAACATGGTGCGTTTACAAATGAACGATGTGAACGATATAGAACAATACGGCTCCGATTATTTTCTGAATACCGGTTCGCCGCATGTCGTGCGCTTTGTAGCCGACGTGCAGACGATGGATGTATTCGCCGAAGGCCGTGCTGTTCGTTATAGCGAATTGTATCAGCCGGGCGGTGCGAATGTGAATTTTGTGCAACGGGACGGCAACAAATTATATGTGCGCACTTATGAGCGCGGTGTGGAAAACGAGACGTTGGCCTGTGGAACGGGAGCGACGGCTTCGGCTATAGCGACGACCATGGCAGAAGATTCGAGAAGCTATGGCGTTTTTAGTTGGGATATTACCACGCCTGGAGGAATGCTGAATGTTGTGTTTTCGCGCCATGGGAATAATTTCACAAACGTGTTCTTAACGGGGCCTGCGGTACAGGTTTTCAAAGGAGAGATATGTCTGTAAAAGAAAAACGCACTCCTCCCACAACAATACTCTTGTTATGGAAAGCCGGTGGTTTCTCGGCCATGGGATTAGGATTTATAGGTATTCCGTTGCCCTTGTTTCCTACTGTCCCGTTTTTATTATTGGCTATTTATTGCTTCTCGAAAGGTTCGCCGCAAATGTTCCGACGTATTATGGAGAATAAGTACCTGGGGCCTCCTTTGCGCGATTACCGCGAACAGCGAGGCGTGCGGCTTCCGGTAAAACTTTTTTCTATTTCTTTTTTGTGGGTGAGTGTCTTGTCGAGCGTTATTTTTTTTGTAGGCGTTTGGTGGGTGCGCCTTCTGCTGATTTGCATTGCCGCGGCGGTTACGATTCATATCACTTCTTTAAAGACTTTGCGGCAAAAAGATTGACTTGTAATATTTAAAGAGCGGACACTGTTAAGCTAATATAGATTTCACGCTTTGCAAAATTTGATGATTTTTGTCATTCTGAGCGAAGCGAAGAATCTATAAAAATAACAAGAGATTGCTTCGCGCTTCGCTTTCTTCTTCACAATGACAACAGATGCTTCGCTCAGAATGACAAAAAATGTTTACCGCACCCCGAAAATATCCGTCCCAATCCGAACCATGGTGCTTCCTTCTGCTATCGCAATTTGATAATCGCCCGACATGCCCATGGATAACTCGCAAAAAGTGGGCAAGCTTGGGAAAAACCTTGCTTTTACTTCGTCGAAAAGTTGTTTCAGCGTATGAAATTCCTGATGAATTTGTTCTTGATTATCGGTAAACGTGGCCATGCCCATAAGCCCGGCAATCGTCACCTGCGGATTTTCTTTTAAAACCGGCGATGCTAATAATTGCCGCAATTCGTCGGGCGAAAAACCGAATTTAGTTTCTTCCTGTGCAATATGAATTTGCAGCAAACAACGTGCTGTGCATTGCTTTTTCGCAGCTTCTTTCGCAATTTCTAATAATAATCGTTCACTATCTACCGAATGGATAAGTTGAGCAATACTCACTACTTGCTTTACTTTATTGGTTTGCAAATGCCCGATAAAATGCCATTGGATATCTGCCGGAAGTTCGGCTGCTTTTTGTGCCAATTCCTGCGGGCGGCTTTCGCCGAAGACACGTTGTCCGGCTGCATACGCCTCGCGGATAACCGGTGCCGGATGCATTTTCGATACGGCGACCAACGTTACCTGTGCGGGTAATGATGCCTTTATTTTTTGTAGTTGCGAGGTGATGGACATTCTATGAATTCAGGTGTATTGTTATAGCAAAGTAACAACTATTTTTACATCAATTCTCCACCTTCGCCCTGCGGGCACTCCCGCCAGCGGGAGATGCTCCCCGCGCTGTCCCCTTTGGGGGGCCTAAGGCCGGGGGAGGATTATCTTAATTTCTTTTGATATTAGCTTGTCATGCTGAGCGAAGCGAAGAATCTATATTCGTACAGATTCTTCGCTTCGCTCAGCATGACAAATGCCTTATTTTTTTCTTTGTTGCTGCTGTTGTTTTGCTTGCTGCTGCTGGCGTTTTTGCATGTCTTCCAGCCGTTGTTGGAACTTCGATTTCTTTTGCGGCTGCGCAGCGCGTTCTTTCATTTTACGCAACAACTCATCTTCGTCCACAAACCATTTGCGAATAATCCATGTTTGCCCGATGGTAATGAAGTTCGACAACATGTAATAGTAATTCAATCCGCTGGAAAAATTATTAAATAGGAACAACATGAATATCGGCATGAAATAGAGTTGCATGAATTTCATACCCGGCATTTGTGCGCTCGAAGGTTGTTGGTTCATGGTCACTCTCGAATAGAAGAACATGGAAATGGCCATGAGCAAACCGAAACCGCTCACGTGATTGCCATAGAACGGAATAGTGAACGGTAAATTCAAAATCGAGTCATAGCTGCTCAAGTCGTCGGCCCACAGGAAGCTTTCCTGCCGCAGCTCAAACGAGGCCGGAAAGAACCGGAACATGGCAAACAGAATCGGCATTTGCAACAGCATCGGCAGGCAGCCGCCCATCACGCTGACACCCGTTCGTTTGTAGAGCGCCATGGTTTCCTGCTGTTTTTTCAGCGCGTCTTCCTGTTTCGGATATTTGGCGTTAATCTTGTCGATTTCCGGCTTCAGCACTTTCATTTTCGCCGTCGAAACGTGCGACTTGTGGGTAAGCGGCAGCAAAATTATCTTGATGAAAATCGTCAGCAATAAAATAATTAAGCCGTAGCTGTTAATAAACTTGCCCAGGAAATTGAACGTCGGGATAATAATCAACCGGTTAATCCATGTGTCGATCCACATACTGCCCAGCGGTACCATTTTTTCCATGCTGTGCCCGTATGACTTCAAGGTACGGAAATGGTTCGGGCCAAAATAGAATTGAAAAGGTATTTGTTCTTCGGCTTTATTGCCGTATGCTAATTGCATGTTCGCCGAACAATGCATCAGGCGTTTATCGGGATCGTCGGGTTTATAATTTTTATAGGCCACATCGGCTTGTTGAAACAAGTTGTCGGCAATGAGCACCGATGAGAAAAACTGTTGTTTAAAGCTAATCCAGGAAACACGGGCATTGATTTTTTCCGTGGCATCGCTCTTGCGCGAACTCAGTTCTTCAATGTCGGTGGTGTTGGGATATTTGTAGGCAATGGTCGAATAATTGCTTTCGTTTTCGAAACCTTTTTCCAGCGCTTTCAAATCGGCGCTCCATACTAAGTCGATGCTGTTCGCATTTTGCGGAATGTGTTTGTTCATACCGACCATGTTCACCGCCAAATCGACCATATAGCTGTCGTAATGCATGGTGTAGGTATAGTCGATCCATGCGGTGCTGTCTACTTGCAGGCGCATAGTGAGACGGCGTGCTGCCGTGTCGTTCTCGGTAATTACCATGGTTTGCGGAAGTGCCACCGGTTGGAAATAAAAGTTTCCGGTAGATACCTGCTGGTTGGTGAAAAATTCGAGCGCAAATTTATTCTGATCGCCGGTAAACAGTACCACCGGCTCTTTTCCATACGTTTGATAATTCTTTACCAATACCGAATAAACCCGCCCTCCTTTGTTACTAAATGTAATAGCTAATAAATTATTTTCGAGCGTGTAGAATTGCTCTTCGCCGGTCAATGCCGATGCTAATTGCGTTCCCAGATTCTGAATTTCGATTTCTTTTTGCAGGCTGTCGATTTTTTGTACAGCAACCGGGTCAACTTCCGGCGTGATGTGTTTCGGCGCATTCGCACGTGTAATAGAATCTTGCTGAGCTTGTTGTTGCTGTTGCTGTTTTACCTGTTTCGAGTTGTACCACCCGAAACCAATCATAATAGCGCCAATCAACAAAAAGCCAAGGAGTGTATTTTTATTCATATTGTTTATCTATCAATTTAATTTTTTCTTCTAATACGGCCATTTCTTCTTTGGCTTTTTCAATTTTGTGTTTCACGTCGGCAATCAAAGCATCGGCATTTTTCGACTTGGCAAAGAAGCCGATATTGTTTTCCCACAAAGCGATATCCGACTCTATAGTGCGTATTTTTTGCAATAATTTTTCCCGTTCCGAGCGTAATACCCGGTCGCCTTTATTATTGCTGTTTCCGCCTTGTATTTCTTCGATTCTGTTTCGGAAACGAATTAATTTTTTATCGGCATCGCTGATGCGCAGGGCTTGGAATTGCTTGTCGATAGCTGCACGATAAGCGTTTTGTATGCGTTCTTTTTCTTTGATTGGAACGAAGCCTATTTCAGCCCAGCGGCGTTGAAATGCTTGTAAAGCCACCAAATTTTCTTCGGGATTGGAAGACGGAACAAAGTTGCTAATATCGGCAATCACCGCTTCTTTCTTCTGTAAGTTATCTCCATATTGTTGGTCCACTCCGGAGAAATGGCTGCCTTTATTATTGAAGAAGGCATCGCATGCTTCGCGGAAACGTTTCCACAGTGCATCGGATTGCTTGCGCGGCACAGGGCCTATTTCTTTCCATTGCTTTTGCAGCGCAATCAATTTATCGGTTGTTTTTTTCCATTCCGTGCTGTCTTTGAGCGCTTCGGCCTGTTCGCACAAGGCTTCTTTCAAACTCAAATTTTGTTGCATTTCATTTTTGAACACCGCGTAGTATTCGCGTTTGGCGTTGTAGAATTTATCACAAGCCGCACGGAAACGCTCGTAAATACGGGTGTTTTCCTTCTTAGTGGCAAACCCGATAGTTTTCCACACTTTCTGCAACTCTTCCAATGCTTTCGAGGCATCGTTCCATTCTTTGTTGCTTTTTATTTCGATACCGGCAATTTCTTCGGCTTTCTCGCAAAGCGCCTGTTTGGCTTCCAGATTTTTCTTCTGTTCGTCTTTTTGTAGCTCGAAATATTCCTGGTGTTTTTTGTTGGTGGCAGCCGTTGCATTTTTGAAGCGTTCCCATATTTGTTCGCGTAACTCGCGCGCTACAGGGCCTATCTCACGCCATGCTTCGTGATATTTCTGCAACTTGATGAATGCATTGACCACACTGGGTTCCAGCAATAGCGCCTCGGTTTTTTCGCAAAGCTCTATTTTGGCTTCGAGGTTTTTTTTCAGGTCGAGGTCGCGCAGTTCATTATTTATTTTTACGTAATCGTAAAACATTTCCACGTAGTGGTGATAGGTTTCCCACAAATCTTTTGCCTGTGCTTGCGGCACGGCGCCGATGTCTTTCCAGCGTTGTTGCAACGTACGGAAAGCCGGAAATGTTTGATTCAGGTCTTCCTGTTTTTCTAATAAAGCCTTTAATTCTTCAATGATTTCGAGCTTGTCGGCTAAATTTTGCTCTTTTTGTTTTTCTAAACTCAGCAAATGTTGGCCGCGTTTATGTTTGTAGGTGGCGTATATTTTTTTGAAAATAGTTTCAAATTCATTTTCGGGCTGTTCAGCCGGTGTTTCGCCTTCTTCGCCGGCCGCCTCTTCTTGGCTTGCCTGCTCTTGTTTCAGCAGTTTGTAGAAAGCGGATTTAATCGCCTCCACTTCTTTGCGCAACACTTCAATACCAATCTCCTCCGACGATACTAAGCGTTCGAGGGTGGCCAATAATTCTTCTTTACTCATGCCGGCATATTGGAGTGTCGCTTGCTCGTGTGCCGCTTCTTCTTCGGCGGCCAACACGTCTGCTTGCTCTTCGGACATGGTTTCTTCGTGGACGGATTCTTCCGCAGCATCATTCATAGCATTTTCGTTGCTTTTATCAACGAATTGTTCCTCTGGAACAGTGTTTTGGAGTTCTGTGCTCATTGTTCGGATTCCTAAATTTTTAAATGGAAACGCAAATATAGTAAAAAAACCATTGTGTTCGTTTATTTTTGTAATTTTGTAAATTATGAGAATAGATATACTTACGGTGGTGCCTGAATTACTGCAAAGCCCTTTAGGCCATTCTATCGTGAAACGGGCTCAGGATAAAGGATACGCCGAAATGCACGTGCACAATATCCGCGAATACGGCAAGGGAAGCTACCGGCAGGTGGACGATTATTCGTTTGGCGGCGATGCCGGCATGGTGTTGATGATAGAGCCGATTTTCGAATTGATGTCGAAGTTGAAATCGGAGCGCACGTATGATGAAATTATTTACCTCACGCCCGACGGCGAACGGCTGGCGCAGCCTTGTGTGAACCGCTTGTCCACACTCAACAATATCATGATTCTTTGCGGACATTATAAAGGCGTTGACCACCGTATCCGCGAACACCTTATTACTAAAGAGATTTCGGTGGGCGATTACGTGTTGAGCGGTGGCGAGCTGGCGGCAGCAATTCTTACGGATGCCATTGTGCGCCTTATTCCCGGCGTGCTTTCCGACGAAACTTCGGCACTCACCGATTCGTTTCAGGACGGTTTGTTGGCGCCGCCGGTCTATACGCGCCCGGCAGCATTCAACGGCTGGCGAGTGCCCGATGTGTTACTTTCCGGCAATCATAAAATCATTGCGCAGTGGAACGAGGAACAGGCGCTGTTGCGCACTCGGCAGCTACGGCCCGATTTGTTGGAAGAATGAAAAATAGTTAACTTCGTACATTCGAAGGGGAAAATTTCATGGACGAGAAAACGTTGATTGCCTTGTTAAAAAGCGGTGATAGGGTTGCTTTTGGCGCTGTATTTGAAAAATATGCGGCGCGGCTTTACCGTTTTTCATTCCATTTTTTTCGAAATGAAGCCGATGCGGAAGAAATAGTGCAGGAAACTTTTTTGAAAATTTGGGAAACCCGCGAACGGATAGACGTTCAGCAGCATTTCAATACCTATTTAATTACCATTGCCAAACACCAGATTTATGACGTTATCAAACATAAATTTGTGGAGCAGAAACATCATCAGCGTATTTTTGAAAATTCCCTTACATCCTATTCCATAGAAGATGATTTTGTGCTGCAAAACCTTATGGAATTGCTCTTGTCATGTATCGAGCAATTGCCGCCACAACAACGAGAAGTCATGCTTCTGAGGAATAAAGGGCTCAATAATCAGGAAATTGCGGAAAAATTAGACCTTTCCGTGCGTACGGTCGAAACGCATGTGAGCCATGCGCTCAAAATTCTCCGTACCTATTTTATGAAGAACAGAGAAATTGCAACGTTGTTGCTGACGCTGTTTTCGTAATTTTTTTAGCTTGTCATTCTGAGCGAAGCGAAGAACCTATGTTTTAATCTTTTCCTATTACAGATTCTTCGCTTCGCTCAGAATGACAAAAGACGACTTTGATTTGTTACACGAACTCAATAGATTTCTCCACTTTGTTCACATACTCCCTTCTTCCATACCTCTGTTAGCTGGACTCATTCACCTCGGATGGTATGCTTTTGAAAATAATTTTATTTTTCTTTCTTGTTATCAATCACTTATATTTATTTTTCAAAATCTACTTACGTGTTTTTCCCGGGCTCGGTCGTACAATATATGTAACACGAACAGAAAAAATTTTTGAGCCTTGAAAAATAAAAAGAAAATACTACCCGGAAAGACGTCCTTATCACAAGAAGAAAAGACCATTTTATCCGAATGGATTCTATCGGAACAAGGGCAACAAACTATTGAGGCTGATGTAGCAAACAAATGGAGTAGCTACGACGAAAACCAAGACCAGCCGTTTGATAGCGAGAAATCCTACCGTCAACTGGAGCAGCAAATAGATAAGCAAAAACGTACTATCCGCATACATAAATACCTGCGTTATACGTTGGAAACGGCTGCTGCCATATTCGTGGTGTTGGCCGTTTCTCTATTTTTTAGAAAAGAAATTTATTCCGGAAAAATACAGCCACAATATGTGGAAGTATATAATCCCAAAGGTTTGCGGACAAAAGTGGTATTGCCCGACAGTACTTGTGTCGTGTTGAATGCCGATAGTAGAATATCGTATGTTGATCAATTTAGCGGTCGTACCCGTACAGTTAAACTCACCGGAGAGGCATTTTTTGAGGTAACTAAAGACAGTTTGCGCCCGTTTATCGTGGAAGCCGGTTCTGCTAAAATGACGGTGCTGGGAACCACTTTTAACGTACGTGCCTATCCCGGGGATAAGCGCATGGAGACTACGCTGATTGAAGGTTCTTTGAAAGTAGATGTGGGGCGGAAAGAAAATATGCTGGAGCCCGGCAAGCAAATAGTGGTGGACAAGATTTCTCAAAAAAGTACTTTGCAGGACGTCGATACCGATAAAGCCATTGGTTGGATGGAAGGAAAACTTTATTTCCAATCGATGCCGTTCGAAGAAATTGCGGCTATTTTGGGACGTACCTTCAGTGTACACATAACGATTACCAAGAAAGACTTGCAACAAAAAATATTCAACGGAAGATTCGAACGGGGCGAGAGTTTAGAGCAAATCCTGCGGGTCATGCAAACTTCTGTCGATTTTCAAAGCTCTTATGATAAAGAGACGAATACGATGGTTATTTATTAAAAGGGAACAAAGGTGAAATGGTGAAAAGCTAAAAAGGAGCGGGCAGTCCCGATAGCTATCGGGAGTAGGAAGTATGGAATTGTCATTCTGAGCGAAGCGAAGAATCTATAACGATGAAAGATATTGTAAAACACAGATTCTTCGCTTCGCTCAGAATGACAAGAGAAAAGAATAAACTGGAAGTCCGCCTGAACGGCTAAGAAAATGAAAAACCTGAAATTTGAAATTATAACTATTAATAACTAACATTTATGAACAGGAAAATACCATAATGCCACAAAAAACCCGGCCTCAGGGACCGGGAATGTCTCAGAAGAAATTACACGCAAAAGTAAAACCTCTAAAACTTCTACAAATTTATGAAATTAATCTATCTCAAGCAAATTGCTGCAATAAGTATGCTATGGTTGGCAACTATTACAGCCTCTGCACAAAATCAAAAACTTACGCTCGACTTTAAAGATACTCCCGTAAAGAGTGTTTTGGAAAGTCTCGAGAAGCGATTAGACAAACCCTTTTTCTACGAAGAAGGCCTTATTAATTTGAATAACCGGGTAAACATTTCGGTAAAAAACGCCGATTTGAATACGGTTATTAACACCTTATTTAGCGGCAAGATTACTGCCTCCGTTGTTGAAGGGCATATCGTGTTGAAAAAAACACCGGTTCCGGCAAACGCTGCCGGAAATACAACGGGAAATGACGACGTTGCAGCACAAACGCAAACCAACATCCCACAAACAACAAAAACGACTGCAGCAACTCAAAACACTCTTACCGTACGTGGCACCGTCTTGGATGAAGAAGGCAACCCTTTACCGGGTGCCGTGGTGATGCTGAAGGGCAACAACCGGATAAACGCCACGACCGATTCGGATGGAAAATTCACTTTGGCAGGTGTTCCAAGCAATGAAACTTTATTAATTTCTTTTCTCGGTTATGAATCGAGGGAAGAAATTGTTAACGGAAGAACTGCCTTGAGCCTTACTTTAAAGCCAAGTACCAAATTGTTGGATGAAGTAGTGGTAACCGGTTACCAGACACTTTCAAAAGAACGGACTACCGGTTCGTTTTCGATTATTACCTCCGAAAAGTTAGATAATAAGTTACAACCGGCCCTGCGTTCTATTTTAGAAGGACAGTCGGCCGGCTTGGTTGTTACAAAAGACGGAAAGGTGGAAATCCGCGGCGTTTCTACTTTTACCGGTGTGAAGGATCCGCTTATAGTGCTGGATGGTTATCCTTTGATTGGCGATGGCGCTACATTAGATAACATTAACCCGGAAAATATTCAATCCATTACGGTGTTGAAAGATGCTGTAGCTGCCTCTATTTATGGAGCAAGAGCATCTAATGGCGTAATTGTCGTTACTACCAAGAGCGCTTCAACAGCCAAAGGAACCATCAACTTCGGTTATAGGGGAACTTATGGAGTTACGATGAAGCCGGACTTATCCAAGCTAAATTTCGCCAATGTAAACGATTATATGGATGTAGAGTTGGAAATATATAACCAAAGCCCGAATTCTTATTACAATCGGTACAATTCTTATGGTAAATTATCGGATTATACTTACCTGCTTATGGCAAAAGTCAGAAGCCTGATGCCGGCGACCGAAGCAGACTCGAAAATAGAAGCACTCAGAAATAATAATGCTTTACAACAGTTGCAAGACAACATTTTTAGGGCTAGCCAATCACAACAACATAATGTGAATATCTCCAGCGGATCGGATAAAAACCAGTTCAGTGCCGCTTTCAGGTATTTGGGAGAGTCCGGGAATATGCTATATCAAAAGAATTCACGTTTAACGGCCGATGTTAACGATACATGGGATCCTTTTAAATGGTTATCCCTAAGAGTACTTTCCAATATCAACTATACAACATCCAAGAGTCCCGTCGATTCTTATATGGAATTGACAGACTTCACGTCTCCTACCAGAGCCAAGATATTACCTTATTCACAACTGTATGATGAGGTAGGAAATCAGACGCCATGGCAACCGGTAGGCCAACGAAGAATCGGCACCTATGAGGCCCGTTCGGGGATGAAATCTGTCTTCTATCATCCGGCCGAAGATTTAAACCAAGCTTATAACACCGGAAGCAATTTACAGGTGCGCCTGGGTGGCGATATCAATATAAAATTTTTTGATTTTCTGAAAGGAAGTTTCGGCGGCACTTGGACAAAAGGGGCCGTTATGAATCGCACTATATATGAAGGCAACTCATTTGCCATGAGGGCTGCATATAATGATGGAACAGCCGCTAACCCAGCCGACAGCCGACAACATTATATTCCTGAAGGGGGTAGAATTGATGAAAGCAGGGGAACGATGGAATCGTGGGTTATTCGTACCCAGCTTAACTATAATCAATCATTCAAGAATACGCTGCATCGGGTAAGCGCCATGTTGGGCAGCGAAATAAGTGACGACACCTACGAATCCAGTTACTTGCCTACACGTCTCGGATATGATCATGTCTCGGCTTCTTATAACTCCGGTTTCGATCCATACGAATACAATAAAAATACGGATAACATAAAAAGCAATATGTTGTTCGGCGGCGCTCCGTCCACTTTACCCACTACCATTTCGTATGGCAATAATTACAGTGTAAGGGATAACCGCTTTGTGAGCTGGTACGGCAATGCTTCTTATGAATATAATAATAAATATGTAATTAATGGAAGTATTCGTTTGGATTTAACCAACTTCTTCGGAACGGCACCCGAATTCCGCTACAAACCAACTTGGTCGGTAGGGGGGAAGTATAAAATGGCCGAAGAAGGGTTCTTTTCCGGATTACGCAATATTTTCAATCAGTTCGATATCAGGGTTTCCTATGGCGTTACCGGAAATATTTCTCCGGAAAATACGCCTTTTCTTATCTTAAAAATAGATAGTGATTCCGGTACTGTTCCTATTATGGGAGGCATTTCCTACGACATCAGCTCTTATCCGAACAGTACTTTACGTTGGGAAAAAACCAATATCGTGGATTTCGGTATAGATTTTTCCATGTTCAACAACAGGCTTTCGTTAACCGCAGAATACTATAATAAGAAAAGTACCGACCTGATTTCCAGCGATGCCATCGATCCTACGAAAGGAGTTAGCAAAGTAAATCAAAACGTAGGAGCTATTACTAACTCCGGCTTTGAGATAACCCTCAACGGA
Source organism: Bacteroidales bacterium (assembly GCA_031551045.1). Lineage (GTDB taxonomy): Bacteria > Bacteroidota > Bacteroidia > Bacteroidales > UBA932 > JAVBOD01. Next base: position 8,418 of record JAVBOD010000010.1, on the reverse strand, counting down.
AGCATTATTCAGTCCAAGAGTTTTACATGGAATTCCAGTCTTTTAATCGGATATAATCATAGTAATATTGATTATTATAGTGGCAGTCTAACATCTTTTGCCTCTTACATTATGCCCAGTGTTTTGAAGGAAGGCTACCCGATAGACGGAGTGTGGGGCGCTAAATTTGCCGGTATAGACAATACGGGAGAACCGCTCTTTTACAATTCTGAGGGAGCTAAGATAGCTGCTTATAGTTTAGAGGCAAAGGATGCCATATATTTGGGTCTATTGAATCCTCCCTTAAACATCAGTTGGACCAACTCATTCCGTTATCAAAACTTGGAAGCATCTTTTATGCTTATCGGGAAGTTTGGAAATAAATTCAGGGAAGATTGTTTTGATGGGACGAATTATAAAAACAGGCATGTTGGGGAACGATGGAAAAAAGCCGGCGACGAGGAAAATACCATATATCCTAAATATGGAAACTTTGGGTCCATGTATTATTCTTACGGCGATATGTTGATCGGTAATGCTAATTTCGTAAAATTGAGAGATTTTACTTTAGGATATTACTTGCCTAAGAAATGGATTAATCCGATTGGACTTTCCAGCGTGAAGGCCTATTTCCAAACCCGGAACCTGTTTTGCATCACGGCAAAAGGAGTAGATATTGACCCGGAAATAAGCCAAGTTAGCTACACATCGGGCGGTACTACCTATTTACAGAATTTTACTTCATTACCATTGAGACCCGAATTTTATTTTGGAATAATGATTAACCTATAAACAGAACAGTATGAAAAAAATCATTTTTAGCATATTAATGATAGCCACCTTAACATCGTGCGAAAAGTTCCTGGATGTAAAACCGGCAGGCAAGCTCATTCCCGAAGAAGGAGACATCGCTTCTTTCGATAGATTATTGAATAATTTTAAGACCGTCAACAATGTTTACCGGAATAATAACAGCGGAAGCCTCCTGTTTTATTTGACGGATGATGTGGAAATTTCCGATATCCAAGCCAATTATGCATGGACATTAAGCAGCGCAAACGTAGATTGCTATTTCGCGCATGTTTTTAAAACACCGTATAGTAATCCCAATGTTCAGGATATCTATTGGAATGAGGGATTCTATAGAGCTGCTCAATATTTCAATGCTTGCATTGATGGTATAAATGGGGTTCGGACATCTTCGGTGGAAAGAGAAGCGAATGAAACGATTGCCCAAGCAACAATAGCAAGAGCATGGGGTTATTTTTATGCCGCGTTGGGATATGGGCCGGTATATAAACCGGGTGGAGATAATTCAAGAAAAGTAATTCCTTTCAGAACTTCCAGTGATGTAATGTCGCCCATGGAAGACTTATCGACCATGCAACAAATCTTCGACAGGGTTTTGCTGGATATTCATCAGCACCTGAAAAATATTCCGGACAACGTACCCTCCAATACCCGTTTCGGGAAAGTGCAAACCTATGCATTTTTAGCCCACTATCATTTATTCACTCAAAAATACGATAGCGTGGCATATTATGCCAATAAGGCCTTGACATTAGCCGCTCAACAAAAGGGTAATATGGCCGATTTATTCTACGACATGAATCTATTTTCATGGGCAGATCCGTTGGTGGTTGGCGATCCCGACCGGCGAAACGCCAGCGCTATTAAAACAAGCCAGGGCTCTGAACCGCTGTCCTCCAGTTATAACAGGGAAATATGCCTATTCAGGGTTGCTGCCAATACCGGTAATCCGGGAACTTCCGTCATGTCATATCCCTCGGCCGATTTTTTGTCGTTATTCGATGACACAACCGATTTGCGCAGGGAATATTTCTTTTTCGAATACAATGGTTATAGCAGAAAAGTAAATGGTATTACGTATGATGATGGTAGAAAAATCCTCAATTATCAAACCGGGGCAACCACTGACAACTATAATAACGGTAATAAGATGACCAGGACATCGGGCTACACCTATCCCGAAATATTATTGATGCGCGCTGAAGGACGTGCTAGAACAAATGACCTGACGGGAGCTTTGGAAGACTTGAATTATTTACGTAAATTCAGGCATAAAACCGGCACGCCGAACTTGAACATTTCAGGACAGGATGACATTATCCAAGAAGTTATTAACGAACGAAGAAGAGAACTCCCTGTCGCTTCACCCAAGCGATTCTTTGATCTCAAGCGCTTTTGTTTAGAATCCGGAAAACCATGGTGCAAATCCACTGTTTCGCACATAGTAAAAGGAGTAACTTATACCCAAAGTGTGGATTCCGACTACTTTGTGCTTCCTATCAGTAATGATATTCTAAAATGGAATCCGCAATGGGGCATTCCTTTGAATACTGCGTCATGGAGCAGCAGTGTATTATAAATACCAATTTATCTATCGAACAAATTTATGAAAAAAACAATTTTACTATCAGCCATCCTTGCGCTATTCTGTGCATGTAATAACTTGCCGGAAGGGTTCTATCAACTCAATGGAAAGCTAAGCAATGCCGGCGATTCTTATATCTACCTGCAACACGGGGGAAAGAAAGATTCCGTACAGGTGAAGAACGGGAAATTCTGTTTCAGGGATTCATTGCACAGAGCCGATTTATACACCATTATTGTGGGGGAGAAACGGTGTCCGTTTTTCATTACTAAAGCGGGTGAAATAACTTTCAACGGCGATGCCAATACCCTTGAAAAAGCGACTGTGAACGGCGAGCCGGTGGCAGAATGGAATAGCTATATGGCACAAGTGCAACCGATAGACGATTCCATAACAACGCTTACACAAAAAAGGAAACAAGAAGGCCTGAGCGAAGAAGATCGCCAATCTATTGTTTTCGAACTACAAGCGGCAAGAGGTAAGCGGGATGCTGTGTCTAAAGAATTTATTGCCTCTCATCCGGGCTCTATGATTAGCCCATGGCTTATTGTAAATAAGTATATGTACAGCATTCCGACAGATGCTAATGAACTTCCTTCGCTGTACAACAGTTTGAGCGATGAGGCAAAAATATCTTTCTACGGAGTAAAAATCAAGGAAAGTATTGATGCTGCAGCCCGCGTAGCAGTGGGCGCTAAGGCTCCCGCTTTTACACAAAAGGATAAAGACGGCAAAGAACTTTCGCTGGCCGATTACAGCGGTAAATATGTGATTCTTGATTTTTGGGGTTCGTGGTGTACGCCGTGCCGTAAAAGCCATCCGCATTTGGTGGAATTGTATAAAAAATACAAAAAAGAGAATTTTGAAATTGTAGGCTTGGCCGGCAATGAAAGTAAATACGATGCATGGACAAAAGCCATTAAAGACGACGGCTTGACATGGCCGCAAATCAATGTACGGGAAAATGATGCCAAGCAAGAATTATTAGCATTATATAATATTCGTGCTTTCCCTACAAAGATACTGTTAGACCCCAGCGGCGTGATTTTGGTAAACAGCATCGGCGGGTCCGATGAAATTGAGGCCAAATTGAAAGAGGTTTTTGGGAAATAAATAATCATCCATTAATCAACTACCGGGCAGGGAGTTTTTGGGTTTAGCTCTTTACTGTAAGATGGAGTGATATTGATTAATGGGACGAACGGCTACCGGTTAAAATCCGGTAGCCGTTTTATTTTTCACGATAGCTACCCTGACTATTTAGAAAAAACAGCGCTGCTTATTCTCTAAATCCGGCATCACCTGCCTGCTTTTGTTGTTGCTCTTGCTCCTCGTATCTTATCGTGGATATACGGGTTTGTTAACGTTTGTCAATAATTGTCGGGTTGCATTTTTTAATGTATATTTACAATCTGAAAATCACTATAACAATTCCATTATGTATAAACAATTTCTTACATTAATTTTTACATTCCTGCTCTTTTCCTTAACAAGCGCCGGACTTTGGGCTCAGAAAAAGTATGTTAAAGAAGGGGAGAAACCGGAAATACTAAAACCGGAAATGAGAGTGACGGCATGGCTAAACGACGAAACGGCCGTATTACAAGTAGGGGGGCCCTTTAGCGCACCATCCTACATAGAGCTGAATGCTAAAACCGGCAAACAAAAACCGTATGAGGGCGACCCTTATTCTTTAATGATGAGCCGTATGGAAGCTGCTGCTGTGGCTATTGTCAGGGAAGGTGATGTTTTTTATCGTAACGAAGAGGGGAAAACCGTACAGTTGACCAACACCGGAGAGGAAGAGCAAAATCCGCTTTTGTCACCCGACAAGAAATATGTGGCTTTTACCCGTAACAACAATTTATACACCATCCGGATTGCCGACCGGAAAGAAACCCCGTTGACATTTGACGGCAGCGATGTGATATTGAACGGCTATGCTTCGCTGGTTTATGAAGAAGATGTGCTTACGGGCGGATACCGGACATTCTGGTGGTCTCCCGACAGTAAATACATTGCCTTCTATCGTTTCGACGATTCTCAAGTGCCGGTTGCCACATTGACCGATATTTGCCCGATGCCGGAAAAAGGGAGAGCATCAAGAGTAGCCGATGTACGTGACGAAAAGAAAATCCGTTACGATTATCAGCACATCAAAGTAGAAACCTACCGCTATTCCAAACCGGGCGATAAGAACGCTGACGTAAGAGTCGGCATTGCAAATCCTGAAGGCGGTAATATTACCTGGGCCGACTTTAAGGCCGGAGAAGATTGCTATTTCGGCGACCCTTATTGGCGCCCCGACTCTAAAGGCTTGTGGGTGCAATGGCTAAACCGTGGACAGGACTCGCTTTTTATTTACAACGTGTATCCGGAAACAGGAAAAAAGGAAGTGGTGTATCACGAAACGCAAAAAACATGGGTAATGATTAATTGTAAACACCGTGTGCGCTTCCTGCCTTCGGGGAAAGGCGCCATTATTGCCAGCGATAAAAGCGGTTGGGATCAACTGTATTTATACGATTTGAACGGCAAACTTATCAATCGCATTACCAATGGCGACTATAAAGTATTAGACGTTATGCATGTCGATGAAAAAAATAAAACCCTTTATTTTACGTGCTTTAAAGATAACGTTGCTTGCACGGATTTGTACAAGGTGAATCTTGACGGGAAAAACCTGAAGCGGCTGACCTTTGGTAATTATTCGCATAAAGTAGAATTCTCGCCGGACATTAAGTATTTCATCACAACCTATTGTAATTCATCTACCCCCGATAGAGTGGCTTTACTTACTACAAACGGAAAACTGATAACCGAATTATACGACCGGAAAGGCGCCGATTTTGACCAGTATGAATTGGATAAAAACGAAATCATTACCGTGAAAAGCGACGATGGGAAATTTGATATCCCCATGACGGTGCGCTGGCCTGCGGGTATGAAAAAAGGAGAAAAATATCCGTTGTATGTCCGTATATACGGAGGCCCGAATATGATGTGGATGACGCAAACGTATTTTTCGAATAATGCACCTAAAGTTGACGATGATAAAGTGATTTTGGTTTTTATGGATCATCGTGGCAGCGGCCTTTGCGGCAAAGTAGGCGCCGATTATATACACCGGAATCTCGGCTATTGGGAGCTCAAAGATTACACCGCCTGTGTGAAATGGTTGGTAGAAAACGGGCAAGCAGATGCCGAGAAAGTATTCATACAGGGACACAGTTATGGCGGCTTCATGACGTGCTACGCCCTTACCATGGGCGCCGATGTGTTTAAATTCGGCATTGCCGGAGCGCCTGTTACCGATTGGTTGTTCTACAATACGGCTTATACCGAACGCTACATGGACTCGCCGGACGAGAACCCCGAAGGCTATAAAAACAGTTCGGTGGTGATGAATGCCGATAAATTCAAAGGCCGGTTATTAATAGCGCACGGTATGAGCGACAATAACGTGCATGTGCAAAATACCTTACAATTTGTGGGCGAACTGCAACGATTAAATAAACAAGGTTTTGAAATGATGATATATCCCGAAGACGGACACTCCCTGATAGGCAAACACCTCAATCAATACAACGCATTGATGAAGCGTTTTCAGCGAGAGTGTTTTTATGGAAAGGATAACGATTAAATCCGATGAGGGGGGATAACATGCTGTTCTTGGAGTCCTTTTCCTGTTTCCGACTTTTTAACAACCGCTTATAGTAAGTGGTGTATCGGGTGTTTTTGGCATCATTATCAACATGTATGCTTTGCCATTCCGAACGAAGTGAAGAAGCTGGTCTTTGCACTATTTTCTCGAGGAGATGCTTCACTTCGTCCGGAATGAAAAGACACCAATATTCAATAGGCTTTTGACATTCGGCATCTTCCTACACCCCAATCAATATAAACAACAAATTCCTCCGCAACACTTTCATTGCGCGTTTCAGGTGCGTTTTGATAGTCGATTCGGCCACCTGCATTTCTTTTGCAATTTCGCTTACTTTTTTGTGCTCTACAATATGTGCTATTAAAGCTTGGTAGCCTTTATCGGGTAATAGTTCCAATACAGACTCCAGCCGTTTTTTTACACCTTCGTCCAATTCGGCATCTTCTATATTGGCAAAGAGTAAAGCCTCTACAATCTTGTCTTGGTGGTTGTCTTTTATTTTTAAACTTCTCAGATAATTGAGGCCGCTATTTTTAACAATCGTAAGCAAGTAGGGGAGGACTTCTTTTTGCGGATCGTATTTGTTCAGATTCTCCCATAAACACAAAAAAGCGTCTTGTACGATGTCTTCGGCCATATCTTTATCGTACACATAGCGCATGGCATACGCTCGTAGCGCGGCGAAGTGTTTTCGGTAGATCACATGAAAAGCCTCCGTCTCGCCACGCTTCAAACGATAGTTGAGCAGGTTGATATGATTTTCTAAATCCGGTTCCAAATTTTATACCAAAATGAAATATATTTTAACCCCGTCATTTCCCGGTATAATGCCGATACTACAATTGTTTAGGATTCCGATATGTCGGGAGACTATTACAATTGTCAAATCGGTATTTTTCCCTGTTGAATGACAAAGGTAAAAAAATAAAAATAGAAAGTTTGTCCCCCGAAAACGGAATGAGATTGTATTTATAACGAACCAAGAAAGCAACCCTATGATAGAGTGGAGAATTATTGCCCGCAAGATGGCCGGTATCAGCACAACAGCCGAAGATAAATTGTTTGACCAATGGATAAGCGAAGAGCCTTCGCATATAGATTATTATAATCGGATGTTGAAAGAGTTTGAGAATCCGTCCAGTATTCAAATGACTAAAGAGGAAATCGACCAATTCATTAAAAAGTTTGACGACTTTGTATTGGCTGAGGAGAACAGAAGCGAGCGTATTGCCCGAAGGCGCAAATACCTGTTGCGGGCGGCAGCCGTTTGGGTAGGCTTACTGCTCATTGGCGTATCAGCTATTTACATTTATAAAGCGATGAGCTCTGCAACGCTTGTTCCCGAGGTACAGGTGGCCGAAGCCGTTAAACCCGGGGAAGCCAAAGCAAACATTACCTTGAGCAATGGCGATGTGTTGACCTTGGATGGGGCCGGCGATATGCTCTACATGGACGGCCGCTCGGGCGTGGTAATCACCAAGCGGGGAGGTTTGATATCCTATAAACATGACGAGAAAAACGCCGGGACACCCGAAGCAATATATAATACCATTGCTGTGCCGGTAGGTGGCGAATATACTTTGGAACTTTCCGATGGTTCGAAAATATGGTTGAATGCTAAAACTATTCTTCATTTTCCGGTGCGCTTTTCGGGCAATCACCGCACCGTGGATTTGGATGGGGAAGCGTATTTCGAGATCATGTATAAAGCACACGCTCCGTTTATGGTACATACTCCCTCGTCGGATATTAAAGTGTATGGAACGAAGTTCAACGTATCTGCTTATAACGGCGAAGCAGTGCACACTACGACATTGTGCGAAGGCTCCGTTTCCATAACCGCTGCGGATAAAAAAGAAATTTTCCTGAAGCCGGGCGAACAAGCTGTTCTTATTAATGCCGGTGAAATAGCTGTAAAAGAAGTAAACAGTGAGGCGCATGCATCCTGGCATTCGGGAAGCTTTGTGTTCGAAAACGAAAACCTTGACCGTATTATGAATCAACTTTCCAAATGGTATGGCGTGCAAGTCGTATTCCTGGACGAAAGCCTGAAAGGGCTTCATTTTACGGGCGACCTGCCGCGCGATAGAAATTTGAACGAAATCTTGAACTTAATTCAAATGACACGTAAGGAAATTGTATTCGAAATTCGCCATAATACCTTGTTTGTGAAATGGAAATCAGATAACCAATAAAAATCATTTAATTACTAATCTATGAACCTAACTTTTTACACTAAAGCAACGTGTGTAGGCTTGCTACTGTTGTTCCTTTTTGGGGGAAGCTTTAGCCTCTATGCACAAAACAGGCTCATTACCTTAAAGGTGAATGAAGCGAATGTGGATGATGTGCTGTCGAAAATCCGGACGGATTTTTCGTA
>JAVBOD010000105.1:0-3790 GCA_031551045.1 Bacteroidales bacterium | reverse complement strand
CGAATTTGACACTTCATTGATTTATTGTTTCGAAAAAGAAGGCGTGTTAGCCAACCCTCATGATGATGATAGTATTATCCCGAAAATCACACGTGAAAAATATCGTCAACTGAAAGAAGAAAAAATAATTATCGAGGGGATGATTCCTAAGATTGACAACGCTTTTAAAGCGATTGATGCAGGAGTTAAAAAAGTAGTTATTAAACATGCGAAGAATTTAAAAAACGATAAAGGAACTGTTATTCGTAATTAAAAGAATGCTTACAATGAATGAAGCTATTGACTTATTAAGAAAACTTATTGCAACGCCTTCTTTCTCTAAAGAGGAAGAAAAAACGGCCGCTATTATTTTTGATTTTCTTTCCGAAAAATCATTGTCGCCGCAACGCTTGAAAAACAATGTGTGGGCTTGCAATAAATATTTTGATGCTACGAAACCCTCGTTGTTGCTCAACTCTCACCACGACACGGTGCGTCCCACATCGGCTTACACTATTGACCCCTTCTCTCCTATCGAAAAAGACGGGAAATTATTCGGATTGGGAAGTAACGATGCCGGCGCTTCGGTCGTTTCGCTGATACAGGCTTTCCAAGTTTGTTACGAAGAAAAAATGAGCTACAATCTCGTTTTAGCCATTACGGCGGAAGAAGAAATCACGGGCGACGACGGTATTGCCTTGCTGTTACGGCAACTTCCGGCAATCGATTGCGCTATTGTGGGCGAACCTACGCAAATGAAAGCCGCCATTGCCGAAAGGGGATTGATGGTGTTGGATTGTACGGCGCACGGTGTTGCCGGACATGCGGCGCGCAACGAAGGCGACAATGCGTTGTATCGCGCTATCGACGACATTAACCGCTTGCGTAATTTTCAATTCCCTAAAAAATCGCCGCTGATGGGCGACGTGAAAATGACGGTTACGCAAATCAGCGCCGGCACACAACACAATGTTGTTCCCGCCGAGTGCCGCTTTGTAGTGGATGTGCGGCCTACGGATGTTTACACGAACGAAGAAATACTGGAAATCGTCCGGCAAGAAATGGCTTGCGAGGTGGCTCCACGTTCCACCAAACACAATGCTTCTTCAATTGATGAAAACCACCGCTTAGTGCAGACAGCCAAGTCGCTGGGTATTCCGTTGTTTGTTTCGCCAACGACATCGGATATGGTGCGGATGACGTTTCCTGCCATCAAAATGGGTGTGGGCGATTCGGCACGCTCGCATCAGGCCGATGAATTTATTTTCCTGAACGAAATAGAAAAAGGGATTCAACAATATATCGATTTTTTACATAAATTTACCAAATAATTTACCGCATGAACAAGCTTTGGAGTAAAGGCATAGAGCCTTCTAAAATAGTAGAACAATTTACCATTGGCAACGATCGTACATTGGATTTGCAATTAGCCAAACACGATGTGCGCGGCTCTATGGCGCATGTGCAAATGTTACAAAGTATCGGGTTAGTTACAAAAGCTGAAATGAAGCAACTATTGGGCGCTTTGCAGGAAATTCTGATAGCTGCCGAAAACGGAGCATTCATTATAGAAGAAGGCGTGGAAGATGTTCATTCGCAAGTCGAATTGTTGCTTACTTGCAAATTAGGCGATGTTGGCAAAAAAATTCATTCCGGGCGTTCGCGCAACGACCAAGTGTTGGTCGATTTGAAATTATTCCTGCGGGAGGAAATACAAGGCATTACAAAGCTTTGCTCCGTTCTTTTCGACCGCTTACAAACACTCAGTGAAACATATAAAAAAGTATTACTGCCCGGCTACACGCATTTTCAAATAGCCATGCCTTCTTCGTTCGGACTGTGGTTTGGCGCTTATGCCGAAACATTGGTAGATGATTTGCAGTTGTTGGCCGGAGCATCTAAAATTGTCAATCAAAATCCGTTGGGTTCGGCGGCAGGTTATGGCAGTTCGTTTCCGCTAAACCGTACCATGACGACGCAATTATTGGAATTTGAGACCTTACATTTCAATAGTATTGCTGCGCAAATGAGCCGCGAAAAGGCATTTCAGGCAACGGCATCGGGTATGGCTTCCATCGCATCCACCTTGAACCATTTCGCCGGTGATTGTTGTATTTTCATGAATCAAAATTTCGGATTTATCCGGTTTCCCGATGAACTTACTACAGGTTCGAGTATCATGCCGCACAAGAAAAATCCGGATGTGTGGGAGCTTATTCGCGGAAAATGCAACCGCCTGCAAAGCCTCCCGAACGAGCTCCATTTAATGACTACCAATCTTCCGCATGGCTATCATCGCGATTACCAATTGATGAAAGACGTTCTGTTTCCGGCCATCGAAGAATTGAAAAAGTGTTTGACAATAGCGGAGTTTATGTTGCAACATATTCAAGTAAACACGACTATTTTAGAGGATTCGAAATACGATTATTTATTTACGGTAGAAGAAGTCAACCGGCTGGTATTGGAAGGCGTATCGTTTCGCGATGCCTACCGGCAAGTGGGAGCACGAGTAACCGGCGGGACATTTAAGGCGCCACGCCAGATACAACACACGCACGAAGGAAGTATCGGAAATTTGTGCAATAAAGAAATACGGCAGAAAATGGAAAAAGTATTATGCAGTTTTCAATAATCAGTAACCATCCGTCATTGCGAGGACGAAGCAATCTACGCATAAGGATGAGATTGCTCCGCTCGCAATGACGGAATAATATAATTTACACCATGACCACTATCAAAATAAAAGACTGGAACCCCGACGATCGGCCGCGGGAAAAGCTGCTAAGGAAAGGCGCATCCGCACTTTCCGATGCAGAGTTGATTGCTATTTTATTGCGCTCGGGAACACGTGCCGAAACCGTTTTGGATGTCGCTAACCGCATAGTATCATTAGCCAAAAATAATTTAAACGAGCTCGGAAAGCTCGACATTGTTCAACTACGAAAAATAAAAGGCATCGGCGAGACAAAAGCCGTCACGCTCATCGCGGCCCTGGAATTAGGACGCCGGCGCGCCGCTATGTTGCCCAGCGAACAGCCCTACATTACTTCATCCGACGATGCCGCCGCGCTTTTCATACCTTTGCTTTCGGATTTGGCACACGAAGAGTTTTATGTGTTGTTCCTCAACAATGCGAACCGCTTGACCGGACAATTGAAACTAAGCCAGGGAGGCGTATCGGGCACCGTGGTGGATATACGGATTATTTTAAAAACAGCGTTGGAAAAATTGGCTACTCAACTAATTTTGATTCACAACCATCCTTCGGGAACGCTGGCGCCCAGCAAGGAAGACAGCGCCGTTACGCAAAAATTGCATGATGCGGCAGCGCTTATGGACATCAAATTAATCGACCATTTGATTATTGCTCAAGGAAAATTTTATAGCTTTGCCGACAATAACCTATTGTGATGAACCTTGCATTTATAAAATTCTTCAAGTTCTGTGTTGTCGGCGGCATCGGTGTGTTCATCGATTTCGGAGTAACCTATTTGCTGAAAGAAATCGTCAAAATAAACCGCTACATCGCCAATTCCATCGGGTTTTTAACAGCAGCCACCTGCAATTATTTCCTCAACCGGACATGGACATTTCACAGCGAAAACCCGAGTATTTCCACCGAATATCTTTGCTTTATCGGCATCGCCTTAGCCGGTTTGCTCATCAACAATGCGATGCTGTATGTGTTCTCCGAAAAAACAACATTCCCGGTTAAAATTATCGAAACCAATCCGAAATACAAATTTTACTTCTCCAAGCTGCTGGCTATCGGCATTGTAACACTTTGGAATTTCTTCATGAACTATTT
>JAVBOD010000068.1:0-7628 GCA_031551045.1 Bacteroidales bacterium | reverse complement strand
CCTGCAAACAGAAATGCTCCACGGCAATACCAACATCAATCAACGTATAATCTTTCCCTTTCAGCACACTCCCGACCTTCGAGGTAAAATTGGGCTTTTCCTGCACAATGGCCACCATGGCCGGAGCTTGTACACAAAATTTATTCATCCCCATACCGGCGGCGCACTCCCCTACGGCATTTTTCAGGGCCTCCTCCGTGACCAACACAAAATGCCACGGCTGTGCATTACAGGCCGAAGGCGCTAATCGTGCCGCTTCCACACATTGCAGCAAATGCTCCTGCGAAACGGGTGTTGTTTTGTATTTCCGCACACTCTGGCGTGTTTTTACCAATTCAAAAAAATTACTCATAATCCCACAATATTAAACGTTAAACTTATAGTGCTTCGAGTCGCCCCATTCGCCATAGCCGATTTCAATACCGGCCTGCCGTAAATTTTCTTCCAGCTTCGATTTGCTGATGGCCGCATCGTCATTGATTCCGGGTTTGTTCTCATATATCTGATAATTTTTGCGCACCTCGGTAATCGTCATATTAGGCATGATGATATTAGCGCCGGCCAATACGGCTTTTTCGCGGCCCAAAGGATCTATCACTTGCAAAGCGGTAGTAGCGGCAATATTAATATCGGGCAAAAGTAAACGCAGGGCGGCAATCATTTTCAAGGTCAACTCAAACCGTTTCTCTGCCGGCAACAGCAAGTGGCGATGTTCATAAAGCGGCGTTTCGTGATGTTCCAGGTAAGGCCCCATACCGACCATATCCACATTCATTTTTCGAAAAAAAAGCAAATCGTCGGCCAAGTGTTCTACAGTTTGAAACGGCAGCCCGATCATCACGCCGGTACCGGTTTGGTAACCGGCTTTTTTAAGGTTGGCAATAGCTTCCAGACGTTTTTCAAAAGAATGCAAATCGTCGTTAGGATGGATTTTATGATACAAGTCTTCGCTCGATGTTTCAATGCGCAACAGGTAACGGTGCGCACCTGCCTCGAACCATTCGCGATACGTTTCCGGCGTTTGTTCGCCACACGACAAAGTAATGCCTACTTCATCGTTCGTGTGCTGTTTTATTTTTTTCAATAATGTTGTAATCCGCTTCGTAAAGCGCGGCGATTGTTGTTCGCCCGATTGCAGTACCACAGATCCGTAACGGTTTTTCCAGGCAAAATCGACAGCTTGCAACACTTCCTCGTCGCTCAATTCATAGCGCTCTACATTTTTATTGGCGCAACGAATCCCGCAATAGTAACAATTCTTCGCACAGATATTCGAAAATTCTATCAATCCGCGCAAATATACTTTCTGCCCGATAGTTTTTATTTTAATATCATTGGCTTCGGCAAAAAGCGCTGCGGCCTCTTTGCCTTCCATTGACAACAGGCTGACGATTGCTTGTTTATCAAGCGGAGTATTGGGGTGCACTTCCATAATAACAAAGATACGAAAAAGAAATATAATTACGGCACCGGATCGTAGCCGCTACCTCCCCATGGATGACAACGGAGAATACGCCGCAAAGCCAGCCACGAGCCTTTAAGGGGGCCGTGTTTACGCAATGCCTGGATAGCATATTCCGAACAGGTCGGGACATACCGGCACGAAGCGGGTTTCAGCGGAGAAATACACAGCTGGTAGATTTTAATCAGCAGCAGGAAGGGAAATATCAGTAGTTGGTGCAAGCGCTTCCGCCAATTTGCAGAGCGTTTGCTGCAAGCTTTGTTCGATGGTGGAATATGGTAATTGTTCGACAGACACATAACGCAGTAAAAAATGTAATGAAATGCCTTGTTCTTGCAGGGCATCGTGAATAAGGTGTTTATTCCTCCGGTAAGCCTCCCGTATGCGGCGCTTCAATAAATTACGATGCACGGCCCGTTTGAAATTCCGCTTAGGTACTACCACTACAAAATCACAAGAAGGCGCTCCGGAAGAAGCGGCCTTTTTGCCGGTACAAAAATACACTTTAAACGGATAATGAAAAAGAACGTCCCCGCCGGTCAATAAATTTTCTATTATTTTGGAGGAATGCAGTCGTTCGGATTTGGGCAAACGGCACTCGCGAGGCGCATCCATGGCTATTTTTTAAAATACAACTCCAATGCTTTAGCCATGGAAGGAGCTTCCGGCGTGGGAGCCTCCACGGCCGCCGTAAGTTTCAGCGCTTTCAGCGCCTTTGCGGTAGCAGTGCCGAAAGTAGCCAATAATGTGCCGTTTTGTTCGAAATTGGGAAAGTTGTCGAACAGCGATTTTATTTCGGCCGGACTATAAAATACCAGCATGTGGTAATTTTTCAACTTTAATCCGCTTAAATCCGTATTCACTGTGCGGTAAAGGATAGCCTTCGTATATTTTATTTTAGCTTTCTCGAACGCTTTGGGAATTTCGGGTTTGTAATTATCGGCTAATGCCAATAGGAATAGTTCGCCTTTATGTTTTGCTCCAATGGATTCAATAACGGAATCGATGGTACCGTTGCCGTAAAAAATTTTGCGCTTTCGATAGACGATGTATTTTTGCAGATAATTGGCAATAGCCTCGGTCATGCAAAAATATTTCATGGTTTCGGGAACCACCACCCGCATTTCTTCACACATCCTGAAAAAATGATCGACAGCCGTGCGAGCTGTAAACACAACGGCCGTATGTTTGAGAATATCAATTCGTTGAGCGCGGAATTCTTTGGCCGAAAGGCCTTCGACATGTACAAATGGTTGAAAGTCTATCTTCACATTATACTTTTCCACTAAATCTTCATAGGGAGAAGCTCCTATGGGTTCGGGTTGAGCTATTAGAATACGCTTTATTGCCATGTTAATTTCTTTTAATCAGCTGCAAAACAGCTATATAGCACTAAAAAAGGGACTATTTCGAAGGTGCAAAGATATAAAATCCAAAAGAAAAGTGAAAATTTTGCCCTATGAAATATCTGAAAAGAACGAATAAAATATAAAAGGAACGACAGGGCGCAAACAATCGCAATAACCATATTTACCGTATATCTTGTTCGTTCACTCCCCAGCAATAACATTATTGACAAGGGAAACAAAAGAATGCCCGCCGCAATGACACAAAGCTGGCCGGAATAAGCGAGCATCGAAAGAGCTTCCGCCGAATCGCTTACCGTTCCGATCAACCACATCACGCCGGCTTTCAAAATAAAATAGATAAGAGCGCCGCCAAAAACAAGAAAATACAGTTGCCATGTAGCCATCGTAAGCTGCCCGCCATATTGACTCAGCAACAGGTAAATCCAAAATGAAAGAATGAGCAGGCTAAACAGGAATAATACCTGGCGGATATTACGCATCAACAACGAATTTTCCTTAAATTGTTTTTGCTGGACCCGAAGGCTCAACAAACCGGATATTCCTCCTCGAAGATAGATGCTTATATAGCGAAAGAACAACAAAAATATAACCAGGATACCGGTGGCCAACCATCCTTCCCACACCGGAATGTTCATTAAATGAGAAAGCCGGTGTTCCGATTTCACCGGAGCCATTAAGACGGAAGAGCGTCCGTAAACCGCCTCCGGAAAAATCCGGGGAGCATGGGATCCCGAAAGGCTATCGGCATCTGTAGCGAACGAATCGTGATAATAAGATACGGAATCTCTATTAAAGCCTTGCCGATTAGTATTTAGAAATTCTTCCATGTATCCGTTCCGTGTCAGGTTAAAGCCGCCTAATTCCCCCGCTTTGCCTTGTACCCCGAGGCCGTCAATAGATCCACTATGCGATCGCGAAAATCACCCTGAATCAAAATTTCTCCGTTTTTGGCCGAGCCACCCACGCCGCATTTACTTTTCAGCGTTTTGCAAAGAACGTCCAAATCAGCCGGCGTTCCTATGAATCCGCTTACTAATGTCACCTGTTTTCCGGCACGTTGTTTACGGTCGATACTCACAATGAGGCGTTGCTTTTCCGGAGGTAACGTGTTTTGTTGTTTTTCCGCCGCCTCCTTTTCATAAGAAAAATCAGGATTCGTGGAATACACCACCCCTAAACGCTCTTTCCAATTATTATCAACCATAAAACCATAAAAAATTTAGGCAAAGGTAGGTAGAATTGTTGAAATGTTTAACTTTGTACTTATTTTTTACTTCAAACCAGCACACATGATGAACAACTTCCGACGTCTTAACAACCTTACGGGATGGGTTATTTTTGCCATCGCAGCCATTGTATATTTACTCACCATAGAGCCTACCACCAGCTTTTGGGATTGCGGTGAATTCATTGCATCGTCCTATAAATTAGAAATAGGCCATGCTCCGGGAAATCCGGTATTTCAAATCATAGCACGCTTTTTCAGCATGTTCACCGGCCCCGACCACGCCGCCATGATGATTAATGCCATGAGCGCTTTATGTAGTGCATTCACCATTCTGTTCTTGTTTTGGAGCATTACACATCTTTCCCGCCGCTTAATGGAACGCAAAGGCGATGCATGGTCGCTCGGCAATACTATTGCAATTTTAGGCGCCGGAGCAGTGGGCGCTTTGGTATATACGTTTTCCGATTCGTTCTGGTTTTCGGCCGAAGAAGCAGAAGTTTACGCCATGTCTTCCTTGTTCACCGCGCTGGTTTTCTGGGCTATTTTGAAATGGGAAGAGCAGGCCGACGAACCGTATGCCAATCGGTGGATCGTGTTGATTGCTTTTCTGATGGGCCTCTCGGTGGGCGTTCACTTATTGAACCTACTGGCTATTCCGGCTATCGTATTTGTTTATTATTTCAAAAAATATAAAATAAGCACCAAAGGCATTATCGGCGCTTCTTTGGTTTCCATGTTGCTGATAGCCGTCACCCTGTGGGGGCTGATTATAGTGGGAACGCCCAACCTGCTCGCTTATTTCGACCTGTTTTTTGTAAACACCCTGGGGATGCCCTATAACAGCGGCGCCGTTTTCTGTATGCTGCTAATTTTTGCCGCGCTGGCCTACGGCATTTACTACACCTACAAAAGGGGAAAGGTATTATGGAATACCGTTTGGCTTTCCACTTCGGTTTTTTATATCGGTTTTTCCCTGTTTGCCGTTATCATCATTCGTTCGGCCGCCAACACGCCTACCAATGAAAATCAACCCGATAATCCTTTCAGCTTGGCGTATTACTTGGGCCGCGAACAATACGGAAGTTCACCTTTAGTATCAGGTGCAACATTTGCCTCCGCTCCTATTGCCGGAGACCCTGTTTACGGCTATACGAAAAAAGACGGGAAATATTTAAAAATCCTAACTTCCATGGATTACAAATATGATCCCAATGTCGTTGCCTTTTTCCCGCGAATGCACAGCATCAAGGAAGAGCATAAAGCGTTTTACCGCCAATATGTAAGTAAACGGGCCAAAGTGGATCCTTATACGAACGAGAAAATTCCTACGTTTCGTGATAACTTATCCTATTTCTTCGACATGCAGTTGAATTGGATGTATTGGCGCTACTTCATGTGGAATTTCGCCGGACGGCAAAACGATATTCAGGGAGCGACGCCCAATGCCGTATGTGGAAACTGGGAAAGCGGCATCCCGTTTATCGATAATGCGCGGCTCGGGAATCAAAGCGACCAGCCGGATTATTTAGCCAACAACAAAGGGAAAAACCATTACTACATGTTGCCGTTGCTGTTAGGTATCATCGGTTTATTTTACCAGCTGAAAAAAGACAAACGTAATTTCACAGTGGTAACCCTGTTATTCATTCTTACGGGAGTAGCCATCATCATATACCTCAACTCTACGCCGCTGGAGCCACGTGAGCGCGATTATGCCTATGTAGGCTCTTTCTATGCGTTTGCCATGTGGATTGGCCTCGGCGTATTGTGTTTATATGAATGGTTGAAAAAGAAACTGCCGGGCACCGTCACGGCTTGTGCCGTAAGCGCCGTTTGCTTAATTGTCCCTGTTCAAATGGGTTGCGAAAACTGGGACGACCATACCCGCGCTCATCGCTATACGGCTCACGACGTGGCTTACAATTACCTGATGTCGTGCGATGAAAACGCCATTCTTTTCACCAATGGCGATAACGATACATTCCCCTTGTGGTACATTCAGGAAGTAGAAGGCGTACGCACGGATGTTCGCATTGTGAATATCAGCTTACTGGGGACTCCGTGGTATATCGACCAGATGAAGTATCAGCAATATGAATCGGCGCCTGTGCCTTTCACGCTGAATCGCGATTATTATGAAACCGGCATCAACGATTTTGTCCCGATCGACGAACGAATAACGGAAGCCCAGAATATAAAGGATGTCATGAACTTTTTTGCAGATCCCCGGGCCAAAATGCGTCGGCAGAATGGAGAACTATTATCCTATTTTCCCGTGCGTAAATTTATCGTACCGGTAGATAAGGAAAAAGTATTGCAGAACAAAAAATCTTCGCCCGCGGGCAATACTCCTAACGCGGCATTGGTAGAGAAAATACAAGCTTTAGGCAACAGCATTGTGAGCCCGAAGGACAGTAATAAAATTGTAGATCAATTTATCTTAGAAATTCCAAAAAACAAGACTACGATAAACAAAGCGGAAATGATGGTGCTCGATCTGCTGGCGAACAATAATTGGGAACGCCCCATTTATTTTGTATCCATGGGCGGCGATGTGGATTTAGGCCTGCGCGATTATTTACAATATGAAGGGTTTGTTTATAAATTAGTGCCTGTCCGCACCGGCGCCGGTAGCCACCAACTGGAATCCGGCAACATCCAAGCCGATAAAATGTACGAACGCTTGAAAAATATTTATAAGTGGGGGAATATGGACAAACAAGGAGTGAATATAGATTATAATAATATATTGACCTTAGCGATTATTTTGAATGTCCGCGAAATGCATGCACGTACGGCCAATGCTTTACTGGCCGAAGGAAAGAAAGAACAAGCCATAGAAATACTCGACCAAGCGATAGCATTAACACCCACCTATAATTTTCCTTACAATCTAACGGCCTTCCCGTCAGGCGCGAATGAATCAGCCATGATAAGCCTTATCGACTTATATTACCGCGCCGAACAAACAGAAAAAGCGTCAAAACTGGCGGAGGATTTCTTTAACGATACGCAAAAAAACCTTAATTTCTTTGTCCAACTGACGAAAGAAGACGTGTCGCGCCAAATACAACTTAATTTCATTCTTATACAACAACTTGCAAGCATTCTCGACCATTACAACAATCAGGAATTAGGGGTAAAAGTGAAAGAATGTTATCAAACTTACGCTAAACTTTTAGGTATCGGATAAGCAGAGCAGGCGCATATACAAACTAAAAAAGACCGCATGTGCGGTCTTTTTTAGTTTAGTGGTGTGCGCTTCTACAATGTCCCTGTTACCTGTACCGATCCGTTTTCTACGACCTTCACCGCGGTGCCGCCAGCTTGCAATGGTATTGAAATCAAAGCCATCGGAGTGCTATTGTATGTTTGCGGTTCACCCTCGGTCACAGCCACCAGTACCGTCAATCCCGAAGCATCGGATGTAACTTGTTCCACCGTGATAGTGGCGGCTACATTACTTTGTTGTCCCACTATCGCCAATATTACATTGTTCGCAAAATCAGGAGCAACCACGTTATTGTTCATTGTTTTGGCAGCGCCGAACTGTTTATTGAAAGCCGCC
>JAVBOD010000014.1:0-28337 GCA_031551045.1 Bacteroidales bacterium | reverse complement strand
ATATTCCATATATTTGCACGGTGGGAATTATGATTTTTAACATTTTTTCATGATTCTGATTACAATATGAAGATGAATCTATTGAAAAAATGAAAAAATAAACAAAAAAGACATGGCAAAACGTCAAATTAAAATATGCTTGGGAAGCTCTTGTTTTTCGCGCGGAAATAATGCCAACTTGGAGATTATTCAGCAATATTTGAAAGAGCATATGCTGGAAGCGGACATTGCTTTTTCCGGCCATTTGTGTGAAGACAAATGCAACAAAGGCCCCATGATGACCATTGACGACCGTCCGTACGAAGAGGTAAACAAATCGCGCCTATATAAAATTTTACAGGAGGAATTTCCATGTTAAGGCCTGTATATACCGAGCCGGAAAGTTGCCAGGACTGCTACAAGTGTATCCGCGAATGCCCCGTAAAAGCCATCCGTATCGAGCATAATAAAGCGTCTATCATCGAAGACCGCTGTGTGTACTGTGGGCATTGCACGCAAGTGTGCCCCACCGGTGCGAAAAAAATCCGTGACGGGCTCACGCGCGCTCAATTCACGCTCGGCAAACATCCGAAAGTCTATCTGTCGTTGGCTCCTTCGTACGTGAGTGAGTTCGAACAAATACCATCGTCCACCTTGATTGCGGCTATTAAAGCATTAGGTTTTGCCGGTGTCTCCGAAACCGCGTTGGGCGCTGAATTGGTGTCGGCGCGTACGGAAGATTTTCTGCATACGGCCGACAAGGGAATTTACATTTCATCGGCTTGTCCCGTGGTGGTCGATTATGTGCGCAAATACGCGCCGGACTATGTGCCGAACATTACGCCCATTATTTCGCCCATGTTGGCGCATGCCAAAATTTTGAAAAAAACGTATGGCGACGACATCAAAGTAATCTTTGCGGGGCCTTGTATCGGGAAGAAAATGGAAGCCGATGAATTCGGAAATTTAATTGATGTTGCGATTACCTTCAAAGACCTGAAAACGTGGTTTGACAAGGAAGGTATCGATTTGCAAAGCGGCATATGGAACAAACCCGGCGAAAAATTTGTCCCGTACCGTTCGAAGCTGGGTGCGCTATATCCTATTGAAGGCGGCATGTTGGAAGGAATGAAGAAGCCTGAAAAGTCGTTATTCTACATGGCTTTTTCCGATTTGCCGACTATTAGGGACGTCTTGAAAAATACCGCTCCGGACGCATACAGCGATGCTATTTTTTTGGAATTGTTGGCGTGTAAAGGCGGTTGCGTGAACGGCCCCGTGAAACTCAACACGGCGTCGCCAGCCATTAAACGCTATGAAATTATCCATTATTCCGACATGGGGAATCCTACGGAAGATTTCAAAAGTATCGATTTAGGCATTGCATTCAGTAAAGAAGCAAAAACAGTTCATCGGGAATATTCCGAGGAAGAAATCAAGCAAGCCTTGGCAACAGTGGGAAAAACTACGGCGCAAGACGAGCTGAATTGCAGCAGTTGCGGTTACGACTCTTGTCGCGATTTTGCGGTAGCATTGCTCGAAGGCCGTGCGGAAGACAATATGTGTGCTTCGTATATGCGAAAAATTGCCCACGATAAAGCTACGGTATTACTGCACAAAATACCGGCCGGCGTGTTACTCGTGAATGCCGATTTGAAAATTATGGACATGAACCAACATTGTGCCACTTCGCTGGGGCAGGACATCGCCGATATTTACGAAGTGTGCCCGGGTATGAACGGCGCTCCGTTGGAAAACATTTGCTCGTTTGCCGACCTCTTTAAAACGGTGCTGACAACCGGCAAGGAAATTAAAGAACGGCAGGTACGCGATAAGGATAAAATGTGGATATTGTCTATCTACAACATCCAGCCGCACCGCTTGGTATTCGGCCTGTTGCAAGATTTGCAGGACCCGAATGTAAAAAAAGACTGGGTGATCGAGAAGACAAAAGAAGTGATCAAAAACCACATGCTTACAGTGCAGCAGGTTGCCGGATTGTTGGGCGAAAACGCTGCCTTCACCGATGCCACACTCAAAGCCGTGATTGAAGTTTATAATAAAGAGAAGTTGAAATAGGAGAGAATGAATATTCAAAATGCAATTTTAACCACTAAGTACACAAAGTTGCACAAAGGTTCACAAAGATAGAGTCATTGCCTTTTAAACCTTTGTGTTCTTCGTGAAAAACCTTTGTGATCTTTGTGGTAAATGATTTTTGTTTTTTGAATAATTTTTTAAAACCAAATAATCAAAAACGTTGCGTACCAACGGAAATTTCATAGAAGTAGATTCTTGCCAAAAGAATAAAGCAGGCAACATTGTTTGTGGCGACTGCTTTCTATCGCAAAAGCTGCGGGAAGAGGGGCGCGTTATCAGCGTGCTGTCCGACGGCTTGGGTAGCGGCATCAAAGCCAGCGTTCTTTCTACCATGACGGCTTCTATGGCATTGAATTTTTCGGTAATGAACGAAGATGTCATCGCCGCATCGGAATCTATCATCAAAACATTGCCGAAAGACATGGTGCGGAAAGTCAGTTATTCTACGTTCACGTTGTGCGACATCGATTGTTTTAGCCGTGTGCGTATTGTAGAATACGAAGCGCCTTCGTTTTATCTTTTCCGTAACGGTGCTTTTGTCGATATTCCGAAAACAATTATTCCGGTGGACAGGGACGACGAAATGGAAAATACTTCGCTGTGGATATCGGAATTTACCTTGGAGAAAGAAGACCGCGTGATATTCTTCAGCGACGGCGTGAGCCAGTCGGGCATGGGAAGCGCCGGTATGCCTTTCGGTTGGGCCGATGGCGCTAAAACGTTCATTGCCGAAACCATTGCGCAAACCCGCGATATTTCGGCTGCCGCATTAGCGCAAAAAATAGTGATACAATCCGAAAAGAACGATGGATTCCGCTCGAAAGACGATACGACTTGCTGTGTGATATACATGCGGAAACCCCGCAATTTGCTGGTGTGCACGGGGCCTCCGTATGAAGAAAAAAATGATAAATACCTGAGTCGTCAGGTACAGGAATTTGCGGGCACCAAAATTCTTTGTGGAGGAACTACGGCGCAAATTATTTCGAGAGAGTGGGGCGTACCTTTGCAACTCGATATGTGTATTACGGACAAGGAGCTGCCGCCGCTGTCGAAAATGGAAGGAGTAGATTTGATTACCGAAGGCATCCTTACGCTAAGCAAAGTGGAACGCCTGCTCACGGATTACGACCCCGACCGCGTGCGAGGAAACGGCCCGGCGGAGCAATTAATAAGACATTTAATCAACAGCGATAAGATTACTTTTTTGGTGGGAACAAAAATCAACACCGCGCACCAAGACCCGAATTTGCCCGTAGAGCTAGAAATCCGGAGAAATGTGGTGAAAAAAATTAAATCATTATCGGAAACTAAATTTTTGAATGATGTAGAAATTGTGTATATTTAAAAATTCATAAAATCAAAAAAATATAAATTGTCATGGCTAAAATCAATTTAAAGATATGCATGGGTACCATGTGTTACGTCATGGGTGGTGCGAATTTGAAAGATGCGATAGAAACGCTTCCGGCGGATATTAAAGAATGTTTGGAAGTCGCTTTCTCGCCCTGTCTCGGCTATTGCAACGAAAAACAAGAACCGCCGTATGTAGAATTGAACGGGCGGATGATTGCGGGCATGACAAAACAAAACTTAATGCAATTACTAAAAGAAGAATTAGAACATGTTATATGATAATTATGCCATGCTCGCCAAGCGTGAGCTGCTGATTAGGCTGGTTAAACTTTTAAAAGAAAACAATTTCGTCAAAGGGGTTACACACATTCCGCTGGAAATGCGGCCGCGGAATAAAAAGTCCATTAGCTGCTGCTTACATAAAGACCGGTATATTCTCAAACATAAAATCATTTCCATTCTCGGATTTGATGTAGTGGATGAAGAAATATACCTTATCGACCTTAAAGAGTATGCGCAACGCTCGTTAGACAATAAGAATGTGAAAGAACATATTCTTTCCGTGGCTCACGAAGCGTGCAGCGCCTGTATGCAATCACAATATTTTGTAACGAATATGTGCCGCGGCTGCGAAGGCCGTCCGTGTATGATGAACTGCCCGAAAGCGGCTATATCGTTCAAAAGCGGCAAAGCGGTCATTTCGCAGGAAGATTGCGTAGGTTGCGGCTTGTGCCTGAAAGTGTGTCCCTATCATGCGGTTATCTACACGCCGGTGCCTTGCGAAGAGTCGTGCCCCGTGAAAGCCATTACCAAAAAGGAAGACGGCACGGAACATATCGACGAAAGCAAATGTATTTATTGCGGAAAATGTATGCAGGCTTGCCCCTATGGCGCCATTATGGAACGCTGTAAGATTGTCGATATCTACAAAAGCCTTTCGAATCCCAATAAAAAAACAGTGGCTATTCCCGCGCCCGCTATTTATGGGCAGTTCGATGCCTCGCCCGGACAAATTTTAGCCGCCATTAAAAAAATCGGATTCGACGAGGTGCTGGAAGTGGCGTTAGGAGCCGAAGATACCTCGCGGCACGAATCGGAAGAATTTATTGAAAGAATGAACGAAGGAAAACCGTTTATGACTACTTCGTGCTGTCCGGCTTATGTGGGTTGGGTCAACAAACATGCGCAGGAACTGAAACCTTTTGTTTCCGACACGTTCAGCCCGATGGTCTATGCCGCCAAAAGGGCGAAAGCGCTCTATCCCGATGCCGACGTGGTATTTATCGGGCCCTGTTTGGCCAAGCGCTACGAAGCCGAATCGGTGCCGGAAGTGGATTATATTATGAGTTTCGAAGAATTGGGCGCCTTCATGGTGGCCTACGAGGTGGATGTGAACGCTTGCGAGGCTTTGCCGCTGAACGAAGAAGTAACGAAATACGCACGCGGTTATGCGCAAGCCGGCGGCGTACGCAATGCCATTGTGCATGCGGTGGGCGACGGTTATACTACGCTCTCGCTGGAAGGGCTCGACAAAGCCAATCAACGGGCCTTGAAAACGATGACGAAAAAGCCGGAAGCGCAGTTTGTGGAAGTGATGGCCTGCGAAGGCGGGTGTGTGAACGGGCCTTGTTCGTTGGCGCCCTTCTCCTTGTCGCGCCGGTTAATCAAAAAAGCATTGACGTAAAGAAGTTTTTCAGAATTCTTTTTGCAGGAAAAAGATTTTGACTATCTTTGCGCTCCCAAAGTTCTTTAACATATTGCCCGGATGGCGGAATCGGTAGACGCGCTGGTCTCAAACACCAGTGGTAGCAATACTGTGCCGGTTCGACCCCGGCTCCGGGTACTTTTAAATGGCGCCTCTTGTTTTTACAAGAGGCGCCATTTCTTTTGTTAAAAAGTTTTAAATTGTATTCTGTCGGGAAAAATCTTTTTTTATCTAAATGATTTGGTGTTCATGTATTTATTTGAAATGTTGCTTTCCGGTGATGGGAAATACATTTTAAGAATTTCTTAAAAGATGTTATCTTTGTTCATATAACATAAAAGAGGAGAAAGTGCAGAGAATTTTAATAGTTGAAGACGATACTTCATTCGGTACGATGATACAAAAATGGTTTGTTAAAAATAATTTTGAAGCGACATTGTGTACACAGGCAGAGCAAGCCAAAAAAGAAATCTTAAAAAATAATTTATCTTTGGTTTTGACAGATCTTCGTTTGCCGGATGGCGATGGTATTATGCTGCTTACATGGATAAAAGAGTATAGAGATAACTTGCCGGTGATTATAATGACTGGTTATGCCGAAATACAAAGCGCTGTGGCAGCTATGAAACTGGGAGCTTTTGATTTTTTGGAAAAGCCGATAGACCCTTCGGTTTTGAAACAAAAAGTAGAACAGGCAACTAACGAGCCCGTACACGGGAAACGGGTTATAAGAGAGCGAAAGTCATCGGGTGGCATTGTACAGGGAAGAAGTTATGTGGCGGAGCAAATGAATGAGCACATCAGAATGGTTGCTCCTACACGCATGGCGGTAATACTGCAAGGAGAAAGCGGTACCGGAAAAGAATATGCTGCGCGGCAAATACATGAATTGAGCGATCGGCGTAATGCTCCGTTTATTGCGGTCGATTGTGGAAGTTTGTCGCGGGAATTGGCTCCCAGTGAACTTTTTGGCCACTTGAAAGGCTCGTTTACGTCGGCTATATCCGATAAAAAAGGTGTTTTTGAACAAGCCGACGGAGGAACTGTCTTTTTGGATGAAGTGGGAAACTTACCATACGAGGTACAAGTGCAGTTATTGCGTGCTTTACAAGAGAAGAAGGTTCGTCCGGTGGGAGCCGCCATGGATATAGCTGTGGACGTACGCATTGTAGTAGCCACTAATGAAAATTTGTCGGAAGCTATTCATGCCGGCCGTTTTCGGGAAGATTTGTACCATCGGTTGAATGAGTTTTCGATAGCTATTCCTCCGCTTCGTGAGCGCAAAGGTGATATTCCGATTTTTGCAACATATTTTCTCGCGGAAGCGAATAAAGAGCTTGGCAAACACATCCAGTCGTTTTCAAGCGAAACGATGAGAATACTTGAGAAGCAATATTGGAGCGGCAATCTTCGTGAACTGAGGAATGTAGTGAGGCGTGCCGCATTGTTTGCGCAAACGGATGAGATTATCCCAGAGAACTTGCCGTTACTGGTTCCTGTCATATCAAAACCGGTGAATGAGCAGGATATGTCATTACGCCCGGGAAACGAACGGGAACAAATAGAGGCCGCCTTACAAAAAACACGGGGGAATAAAACCGCTGCCGCGCAATTATTAAATATCGATCGCAAGACGTTGTATAACAAAATGCATCAATACGGCATGAAGCTTTAATCCGGAAAATATTTTTCTTGAATCATTTCCACTAAATCTTCGGCTTCTTTTAAGAGTTGTTGCATATTTTCTTTCCAATCCGGAATATCTTTTATGCCGGCCGCCCGTGAAGTTTCCATCTTTTTCAGGAGGGCGGCGGCTTGTTCGGCGCCTACCTGCATAAACATGGGTAACATTTTGTGACATAGCGCTTGAGCCGTTTCTAAATCGTCGCTATCAATCGCATTTTTAAGTCTTACGATATTATCTTTTGTGGAGCTTACAAAAACCGCCAGAATATCACGGATACTCTCCATATCGCCATCGAACATTTCTTCCAGCAGCGGGAAATCGGTGTTGCAATCAGACACATTGCCGAGCAATTGCGAGAGTGTGTTCATGGAAATCGGTTTTTCTAAATAGCCGTCGAACCCGATTTCATGCGCCTTTATATGATTAAAGTCACTGCGGCCGGTCATAATAATAACCGGAACAGTGATCCCGGCATTCCGTATTTTATGAAGGATATCATTCCCGGAAATGGCGCCCATTTCCATATCTGTTATAATCATATCGTAAGTTATACTTTCCGTCAAGAACCGTCCTGTTTCGGAAGGGATACTGCAAATTATGGCAGCATGGCCAAGTTTACGGAGCATATCTCGAAGCATGGTGAGTATTGCCAAATCATCGTCAACAAGTAATATATTCTTTTGGATATCATTTGCGGGTGTATTTTCTTCTACGGTTTTTACGGGAATTTCAATTTCAATACAAGTTCCTTTTCCTGCCGTAGAATCCACCGTGATAGTTCCGTTGAGTAAATCTATCAATCCTTTAACAACATACATGCCTAAGCCGCTTCCTCCGGCGAGGGTGTTATTATTCTCTACACGATAAAAAGCTTCGAAGAGCCGGTGTATTTTATCCTCAGGAATACCGGCCCCGGTATCGCTTATAGTGAAATGAACTTTTTCTTCGTTTTGTGTTACAGTAAATTTAATCTCTCCGCTGGTAGTATATTTTACGGCATTTGAAAGTATATTGATGATAATCTGTTTAATTTTCAGGCCATCGGAATAAATGGTGCAATGTTGCTCAATCTCAAATTTGTATTTGAATGAAAGGTTCTTATGCGATGCCAGTGGGATAAACATACTCACCACTTCATGGCATAAATTATAGAGGTTGAAAGTATTGTATGAAACTTGTAAACGCCCTTGTTCAAGGCTCGAGAATTCCAGTAAATTATCTAAAAGTGCAAGGACATGTTTTCCGGCGTTTTGCATGGATAGTATTGTTTCCTTGTCATTATTTTTCTCGCTGTTCCATAATTCCAAATATCCTAATATAGAATTTAAGGGTGTTTTTATATCATGCGATACCGCAAGCAGTAATTGGTGCCTGCTTTCCATGATTTGCTTTATTTGGGAATTGGCTTGTTCAAGGGCCCGGTGAGCGGCTTTCCCTTTATTCACGTCTTGTATGATCAACAAAATAAAGATTAAAATCAGGAAGAGGGAGATGGCGCTTCCTATCAAGGAAAAGGTATAATTTCTGCGAACAAGTTGCTCGCTTTTTTGTATCTCTTCTAAAGTCATATTAATGGTTTGACGATAGA
Source organism: Bacteroidales bacterium (assembly GCA_031551045.1). Taxonomy (GTDB): domain Bacteria; phylum Bacteroidota; class Bacteroidia; order Bacteroidales; family UBA932; genus JAVBOD01. The sequence goes on along the minus strand of JAVBOD010000014.1, from coordinate 19,922 downwards.
GTTTGTTAATCAGATCCGAAATTTGCGACGAAATAGCCATATCCGTCAACATGAGCCGGCTTATTTGCTTTTCTAATGCCATGATATTTTCGGAATATTTCTGCCCTTCTTCTTTGGCAAAGCCGCTCACCTCATCAATAACTTTCCTTCTGGTATCGGGCTTCATCAGCAACGTATCAGATCTGCTTGTGCTGACCGTAACAAGTGTATCGGAATGTTTTGAAGGAGAAAATACGTTGACGACTCTCCGCCAAAAGCCATCCGTTGATGCCTGATTGATGGTCGTATCCTTAATGGTACTAATAATCAGCACTGAGTCGGAGAACGTAACTTCATCGTAGTCCTGCAACTTCTTACTCATCGAGTCGAGCGGATTTTGTTTCTTAAACTGGGTGCTTAACGAAGTTATAATAGCTCCTTTTTCCTTGAGCAATGAGTTCACTTCTCTTAATGTTGCAATTTGTTCGTCCTTCAGTACTTTTGCATCCATCGAATGGATGAACTCTTCGACGGCCACCGTTTTTTCTTTAAAGTGGGTTAAGTGCTTGGTATCTTTTGTCGATAAGTAGAGATTGGCTTCCGTTTGCGCCTGATTCACCATGTAAATCAGTTCACTTGTTTGTGTAAGCGTGGAATAGTAGTATTCAATATATTTTCGCTGCCCGTCGATATTTAGGCGTAAGTTATATACATATAATACCATTCCACAGCATATGCAGGCCACCACGATGTATATAAGTAGCGCTTTAACACGGATTTTACTTTCAAGGCTTTTCTTCATGAAATGATAAGCTGCGATATTAAGATGCAAATTTATAAAAAAATACGCTTAATAAATCATTTTTTCTTTTCTACACCTTATTTGTAGAGATGTTCCACGCATCCACACCGCAATAATGAAAGTTGAACAGACACTTTAACGCAGGATAATTCCTGTTGGCATACGGGTTGTTTTAATTATATCCGACCAATCATAAATATTCAAAAAAAAGAAACATCCATTAATTCGACTTTTCGATGGATTCGAGACGAAAAATTATTTTATCTTTGCCCCCTAAATCAGGATTTATTAATAAGTTATATCTCTCAGTAATCATGAATTGGATAAACGATCTTTTATGGGGAACGGGTGTGGCACACACGGTTTTGTTAATTTCAATTGTTATTGCCATAGGCATCTTATTGGGTAAAATTAAAATTGGAGGCATTTCGTTGGGAATGACTTTGGTTTTATTTGTCGGCATTGCCTTAAGCCATTTCGGTTTTCGCGTGGACCATGCAGTCCTTCATTTTGTGAAAGAATTCGGATTAATTTTGTTTGTATATGCGGTGGGTTTGCAAGTGGGGCCCGGTTTTTTTGCTTCTTTTAAGAAGGGCGGCGTGAAGCTTAATCTTTTAGCAACCGGCATTGTATGTACAGGTGTCTTAACTACTATCATAATTCACTATATTACCAACATACCCATGTCAACGATGGTTGGTATCCTTTCCGGCGCAGTGACCAATACGCCGGGACTCGGCGCAGCGCAGGAAGCCTATGCCAGCATACATGGCACTGCCGATCCTTCGATCGCTTTGGGCTATGCGGTGGCATACCCCTTGGGAGTGATCGGGATTATTTTTTCCATTACCATTATTCGTTACATTTTTCATATTAATTTTTCAAAAGAAAACGAGCAATTACAGCAGGACAGCGCCGGTAAAAACGAGGCTGTATGTACGCTTTCGTTAGCCGTAAAAAATCCGGCTTTATTCGGCAAAAATATCAAGGCTGTTTCGGAATTGATAGAACGAAGGTTGGTCATATCCCGTATTCTTCATGCCAACGGACAGATAGAAATAGCCTCCTCCAAAAGTATCATCAACGAAAATGATAAGGTGCTTGTAATTACGACCCCTAAAGAATCCGAAGCTATTGCTTCTTTTATTGGGCAGGTAATTGATATGCCACGAGAGGAATGGGTGAAATTAGATTCGGATTTAGTATCGAGGCGTATTTTGGTGACACAACCGTCTATCAATGGGAAAACCCTGGCGCAGTTGGATTTTCGGAATAAGTTTGGCGTAAATGTTACACGCGTAAACCGCGCGGGAATAGACCTTATAGCTTCTCCTTTATTACCGCTGCAATTCGGCGACCGCGTGACAGTGGTGGGCAGTAAAGAAACCATTGCCGGTATCGAAAAGATTTTGGGGAACAAATTGAAACACTTAAATGAGCCGAATTTGGTTCCTATTTTTATAGGCATTGCTTTAGGCGTTTTATTGGGAAGTATTCCTTTTATTTTTCCGGGCATTCCACAACCGGTGAAGTTAGGATTGGCCGGAGGCCCTTTAGTGGTTGCTATTCTTATGAGTGTATTCGGTACGAAATTTAAAATGGTGACTTATACTACCATGAGCGCAAACCTGATGTTACGTGAAATTGGCATCTGTTTATTTTTGGCATGTGTGGGGCTTGGAGCAGGAGAACAATTCGTACAGACGATTGTACACGATGGCGGGTTGAAATGGATTGGATTAGGAGTGATTATTACCGTGGCGCCGTTGCTGCTCTTTGGGCTCATCGGGCGCGGAGTATGCAAATTGAATTATTTTACATTGATGGGATTAATGGCCGGGAGCACCACGGACCCTCCGGCGCTTTCCTATGCGGTAACTACGGCCGGCAACGACGCTCCTTCGGTAAGCTATGCGTCGGTGTATCCGTTAACCATGTTTTTGCGGGTAATGTCGGCGCAGTTATTGATATTGCTTTTTGTATCCTAACAATTGTTGGTATTGTTAATATCCATGTTAAAGCGGCTGATTGGTAATTTATAAAGCAATATTTCGGTACCTTTTTAAGGGCTTATTAAAATATTTTCACATCTTTGCCATTTATTTTTAAATCTTATATATGAAAAAACTATTATTGTTATCATTTGTATTATTATGTGTTGGGGCAGTAAATGCTCAGGACTTTTTAGGCTATAACTACAGCAATTATCAAACAGTAGGAGGGATGGTTTTTAATCCGGCATCTATCGCCGGTAGCCGTTACAGCGTGAATGTGAATATATTTTCTTTTAATCTTGGCGCTATCAACAACGGTTACGAACTACGTAAAAAATCTATTTTTGACGGAAATCTTGACAACATGGAGGAAGGGGTAGATTTTTTCAAAATCGATAATTCGGCTAAAAAAAATATGTTCTTCAATGTCGATATGCTCGGGCCCTCCTTTATGGTAGATCTGGGGCCTAAAGCGGGGGCATTCGGAGTATCATCGAGGGTGCGTTTTATTGTGAATGAGAAAAATCTGGACAATGATATCTTTCAATTATTCGGCGATGCCAATGCCAATTATTTCGGCGTGCCCTATACCCAAGATAACTTAATGGTCGATGCACATGGTTTTGCCGATATTGGCTTGACCTATGCGCGGGTGATTTGGCAAAATGAACAACATACTGTTAAAGGAGGCTTTACCGGAAAATATGTAATAGGTATTGCCGGTGGTTCTGCCCGTATCAATAACCTTAATGTGGAAGTGGACGAGGAACTGAGCACCGATATGATTAGGACGCTGCAGGGAAATATGACGATGCTTTATTCGGCGGGACTTGATAAGGTAGCCGGTGACTTTGAGGCGGGCGATCTGTTGGATTATGCTGAAAAAAGCGGTAATTTCGGAATGGATTTAGGGCTGGAATATGAATGGTATCGCGAAGGCGCCCGCTCGGTGCCGGCTCCCGACCGCGATTCATGGTTGGAAAACTGCCGCACCCGCTACTTGTTGAAAGCATCGGTTTCGGTAACCGATATCGGGAAGGTAAAATATTCCGCCTCTAAAAATGCAACGAACTATACGATTAACAACCTTGCTGCCGACTATCCGGTATCCGATTTGGATTTGGATGACCGCTCGCTGGACGAGTATCTTGATTATTTACAAAGCAAAGGTATCATTACGGAAACAAGCATGCCGCATGATTATAAAGTTAACTTGCCGACTACGTTGCGCATGAATGTCGATTGGAATATGTATAAGCGCTTATTTGTGAATGCGGGGGCTACTGTTAGTTTGTTGGGCAAGGGTTATGGTGGCCGTTACAGCAATTATTACTACATGACTCCACGTTATGAGTCAAAATGGTTTAGCGTATATAGCCCCATAGCCTATAATTCCCTGAAACAAGTCAGCTGGGGTATTGGTTTTAACGTAGGGCCCTTCTTTGTTGGTTCCGGTTCCGTCCTTTCGAATTTGGTAAGCGACAATATTAAAGGCGCCGATATTCATATAGGCTTTAGCATACCTATCTTTAAGAAGAAACCGAGCTCCAAAGCAGTTAAGCCCGAACCTGAGATGACACCCGTAATTTGTCATTATCCTCAACCGGTTATCGCAGAAACAAGCCGTTTAGATTCGTTGAAACAAGTGGAAGAAAAGCTTCCTGCCGTAGGAGAAATAGTAGTTGTAGAAAGGCCGGTAAAAGATACGATGCCGGAAATTCAAGAGGAAGTTGTACAAAAAGTCAATCTCGCCGCTCAACAAATTTTCTTTGCTTCGGGAAGCGATCAGTTGTTATTGAAATCGTATTTTGCATTGGACGAATTAGCCGCGCTATTGCAAGAACATTCCACGGTAAAAGTAGATATCGAAGGACATACCGATAATACCGGGAACGCAAAGGCCAATCAGGTTCTATCCGAAAAACGCGCACAAGCGGTAAAAAAATATTTAGCGTCGAAGGGCGTTGCCGGCGACCGCATGACCGCCATCGGATACGGACAAACTCAACCTATTGTCGATAACAATACCACCGAAGGGCGTAGCAAGAACAGGCGGGTAGAAATAAAAATGCATTATTAAAAAATAGTGTAGCAGCATTGAAAGGCCGGTTTCCGCAGTGAACCGGCTTTTTATTTTCAGGGATGTTATACCAATATGAACCACCTTATTAATCCAATCTATTTCCGGTATAATGCCGATGCTATAAATGTTTAGGCCAATGTAATTGGACTATTACATTTGTCAAATCGGTATTAAACAATATCCTAAAATTTATATGTCAGCATAAATTTTCCTTCACCGGTGAAGGAATAGGCTTGAGGGAAATACTTGTAACGTGTAGTACGTTGGTAGGCCGACGACGACATGGTGAGGTAAACCTGCTTGAATAATTTTATTTGCATGATGAGGCTCGATATGTTGAAGGTAGCATTCGACGCATCGCCTTGTGCATTGAGATCTTTATCCATAGCCATCGATATATCGCAATTTTCGGGATAACCTTTATGCGTATATAACCTAAACCCTTCGAGCAGCAACGAGAGGGAGAGCTTATCTTGGTAGCATACATTGATGCCGCATTTCCACCCGAATCCGTTGCCCAGATTGTAATTCCGGTTATCTACCAGGTAGTGGTCGCTGAGCGAAGCGCCCATCAGTATGGCATTTATATGTCCGTACGAATCGAATGTCCATCGTTTCCAGGTGTTGTTCCGGTGATAGAACCCGATGCCGAACGATGCCGGCGCACCGAATTTATACGGCGCTTTATTCGATTGTTCGGTGGAAATCGTATCTGAATCATAGAAGTCGAAATACTGATAGATGCCTATGCCTAAATAATGCTTTTTGAGTTGAAAAGAAGTGCCCCACAATTGCCCGATAACATTAACCTGACTAATGGCCGGTTGCGCACTGTGCCCGTTGATATTTGCCCGGAAGCTGAAAAAATCATACGGCTTAACATCTTCATGATCGAATTTATCACCATACTCCAGGCTTACTTCCATGGCAAACCCGGCGCCTTTGTCAAAAATATCATCGCGAAGTTCGAGTACCCGCATGCCGGTGGAAATTTCAATGCTCAACAGCGGCATGCCGAACTGTTGGCCTCTGGTGGCGCGGCGGCGCCATGCATCGCCGCTCAAAATCCGGGAAAGCCCGCGGGTAGGGTCAATCAGAAAAATGCCCAGCTCACGCCCAAAGCGATTCCAGCCTTTGGTGCGATCGTCGATTAACAAGTCCGATGTGCGATAAGTCACTTCGCCGATAGCCATTCCGCCGATAGGTGTCGCAAAAATGTCGTTGATGGAGGGCGCTTCGTTTTCCATGAACAATTCCCACATGGCGCTCCCGGCAAAGGCAAATGCCCCGGAAGCCCAGTAATTATAACCATTGGAGCGTGCCGCATTGTAATATAAATTTCCGTGATAGGGATGAAAAAACATATTGGTTCCCAAGTTATCATTGTCCCATTTGAAGCCGCCTGTGAGATTCTTCTTGATGGTGTGTATGTCAATATAGGCATAATCGCCCTTCAGCACATAGCGATCGAAAGCCCAAACGCCCATATTCAGCGTGAAAACCATGCCCGCTGCCGTGCCGAATTTTTTTGGGGAATAATAGGCAATATCTGTCGAATCGGGCAGCCGTAGCGGCTTTAATTGGTGGCGCATGACAAACTGGGCATGGCTTGTCTGGCAACAAATCAAGAAGATGATAGCGATATAAAAATGTTTCGTATGCTGCATACTTTCACGTTCATGCTATGCATGAAATTTTCCTGTTTTTTATGGGCAAGTCTTTTGGACAGATAAGCTTCAAAAAGGCCGTACGCAAGAGGCTGTCCAAAAAGCATTTTTTACCGCAAAGAACCTGCCTGAACGAATATGTTCATTCGGGCAGGTTCTTTGAGTAAAATCTTTGCGCCTTTGCGGTTATTGTGTCGCTGACTTTTTGAACAGCCTCGTGTCTATATGCCGGCGTATTCTTAACGGAATAAATCAATTGTTTCATCTATGAAATCAACCGGTTTCTCGTTGATAATCATACGGAGCGTATTTTTCAATTTCACGCTTTGAATGAATAAATCATGTTCCGGATGTTGGTTTTCTTCGTGCATCGGACTCTTGAAGTAGAACGAAAGCCGATGTTGAATGCCCGAAAATCCGCAACGTTGAGCAAGGTCGTTCAACAGCACCAAATCCAAACAAATCGGAGCCGCTAAAATAGAGTCACGGCAAAGGAAATTAACTTTCAATTGCATGGGATAGCCCATCCATCCGAAAATATCGATATTGTCCCATGCTTCTTTCTCGTCTTTGCGTGGCGGATAGTAATTGATGCGCACTTTGTGATACACATCGCCATATAATTCGGGATATAATTCGGGTTGAAGAATAGTGTCGATAACCGATAATTTACTTTCTTCTTTGGTTTTGAAAGAGCCCGGATCATCGAGTACCTCGCCGTCGCGGTTACCCAAAATATTGGTAGAAAACCAACCGTTCAATCCCAACATCCGTGTTTTGAACATTGGCGCCAGTACGGTTTTCATCATGGTTTGTCCCGTTTTGAAATCTTTTCCGCATACCGGAACGCCTTGTTTGGCGGCAAAGTCCAACATGGCCGGAAAATCCGTTGTCAAGTTCGGGGCTCCGTTGATGTAGGGTATTTTTTCGGAGAGTGCAGCATACGCATAAATCATGCTCGGCGCGATTTCGGCATGATTGTCTTTCATCGCTTTTTCAAATTTGGCGAGGTCTTTGTGAATTTCTCCGGAGGGTAGAAATACTTCCGTACTTCCACACCAAATCATCACCAAGCGGTCGCAATTGTTTTTTGCTTTGAAGTTGCGAATATCTTCGCGCACTTGTTCCATCAAATCCCATTTGCTGGCGCCGGTTTTCACGTGTGTACCGTGAAGGCGTTTCACATAGTTTTGATCGAACACGGCTTTCATCGGGCGAAGTTGCTCCATGTCGGCACGTAACGGTTCAATGTCTTTAGCCTGCAATACTTCGGCACGCATCAGCGACTCGTATAAATTTTCGTCTTGAATATCCCATCCTCCGAAAATTAACTGGTCTAAATTAGCCAGAGGAACAATGTCTTTAATTTTCGGGAAACGGTTTTCATTCCGTTGCCCCAGGCGGATAGTGGCCATTTGCGTGATAGAGCCGATAGGCTTGTTAAGCCCCTTACGTACGGCATAAGTGCCGGCAATAAAGGTGGACGATACGGCACCATTGATGCCTACTACTAACACCCCTAACTTCCCGTTAGGTTGTTGAACGTTGATTTTTTCCATATTAGTTGATTCGTTAATTATTATAGTATTTAAAAAATTAAATTCCAAAAAGGGGCAGGACTTCCGCCAAATCATTAATCACATAATCGGCTGTCTGCATACGATCCTCTTCGTCGTCCCAGCCAATGCTTTTAAGCCAGATACCGGTACATCCGATTTCTTTGGCAGGAGCCATATCGTTTTTATAAGAGTCGCCAATAACGGCGATGTGCTTGGCATCCATCTCCAGCGCCGCAACTCCCAGCCGGAATATGTCTGGCGAAGGCTTACGGATACCCGCTTTTGCCGACTCTATAATCGTTTTAAAATAGTGGTCGATGCCGAAATCACGTAATACGCTTTGCAGGTTCCCATAAAAATTCGATACTACTATCATCGGAAACCGTTCGGCCAATTTTTCCAAAATCTTACTTTGTTCCGCTATGTTTTTCCGCACGAAATCGTAGCAGTTTTCCACGATATTTTTTTCGTGTTGTTGCGACAATTTATTTACTGATTGCCGTTGTGTCAGGTAGTCTGCTTGATAACGTACTTTCTGCTGCAGGTTATGTTTGAAGGTGTGCGCGGGTTTTACGAGATGGCTGTTTCGCTCCATCTCCTGTTCCCCGAAAATATAAGCCTTACGAAGGATTTCCTTATCGGAAATAATTTCTTCTTGTGCATACATTTGATAGAAAACTTCGAACCAATGAATGCCGTTGGTGTCGATGGTTCCGCCGTAGTCGAACAATATGCCTTTTATTTTGGGTTGCATGCTTTTCATGTCATTAATGAATTAGTATCTACTGCTGTCGTTTCGGTTACATCCGATAGTTTCATGTGCGCAAGTGTTTTTATCGATTCGGGCTTTCGTTGTTGCGATGGCAGTTTGATATGCATGAGCAAAAGCCCGACGCCAATCCAGAATAATTCGCGGATGCGCATGACCAATCCCATATAAATTCCTAATCCGGCCGACAGGCCCATGATGTTCAACGTAAGTGCCAGTCCTCCTTCGCGCGTCCCCAGTTGCATCGGCGAAAAAAACATGATATTGGAAAATAGGGTAGAACCGGCATATACGACAATCGCATCTATCAATGAAATATCGATATTGATGGCTTTGGCTATGAAGAAAATTTCGAAGCACGAAACCGTGCGTGCCAACACCTCTAAGAATAATGCCAAGAAAAATGTAGGCTTACGATTGGTGTAGAGATTTACAATATTCTTGTCGATTTCCTGAAAGCTGTGAAACTTCTCCTCGTTAAATTTTTTTACTTTATTTTTGACTATAGGAATTTTTCCTACTATACGGAATGTCTTTGCGACTAATCCTTTCCGGTAGCCTTTGAAAATGAAATACAGGAAAAATACAAACACAAAAAACGCTGCAATACAACCAACGGCCAATCCCCACGGTGGACGCAGCCAAAAGAGAATCAAAATAATAGAACACATCCAGAAAACAAAATGCGAAAGAATGTGCATCATGCTGTAGGAAAGCACTGCCGATGTGGCTTTGCGCGAGCCGAGTTCGCCCTGTATTTCCAAAATACGATAAGGTTCGCCGCCCAACGCTACTACGGGAGTGATATAATTGATGCTGTAGCCGCTAATCGTGACTTTGAATATTTTCAGAAAAGAAGGGAATGTGTCTTGAGGCGTTTCCTTATTGCGGATAATGGCGTTCCAGGCACAGGCATTAATGAAATACACCACCAGCCATATGCCGATAATGGGTGCAAACCACCAGCCGGTGTCTTTGATATTTTGCCAAATGGTTTCTATGCCGAGCGCATAAATCATATAGGCAAAAATCAATACACCTAAAATGAAAAGAGCGATTTTCCACTTGGAAGCCCCCTTTCCCCCGAAGGGAGAAGGCTTTTGGGGCGTGTCGCCTGTTGGTATGTGTGTAGCCTTGCTCACTGATTTAATTTTTGTAGGTTAGCTATTTCCAGTAAAACTAAAATTTTTTATTCCTCCCTTATGTTGCCCGTCATTCGTTTGCACATCCGCTCGTGCCGTGCAATCATGTAACACAAAATACTGTTCAGCACCACCAAATCGAATATGAAATACAGGAATGGCTGGTCGAGGAATAAACAGATAAATAATGCAATGACCCGGGTGTTGAATTGTAAAATATTTGTGTACTTCATCAATGGTTTGCTTTGTGCTCGGAAGTCAATACACAACTCGTCGGGTAATGCGTGTCCCGGATACTTTTGTTCAACGCTGCCGATAAATTTTTGAAACTTCGGCGTCAGTGTTTCCTGTTGGCGGGTGTAATTACGATAGAACCACAACATGATTTTCTTTATCGGATTTTTGAAAAACGAAGTCCCTTTCAACTCTTCCGTAAGTTGCCGGCTATTGTCGAATTCGCCGCCTTTTCCGAATGATAAGAAATACAGGTGAATGTTGCGGTAATAATCGGCCATAGAGGCATGAACAATATGTGAAGCGCCGGCTGCGGAAGCAATGATCCAAATCCAAGCATTGTCCAAACCATAGAATCCTTGGTGAACGGTGCGAAGGGCTAATACCACATAAATGATAGCAAACCATATATCGCCCGCCAGCCCGTCGAGGATGCGCCCCAATTTCGTTTTGTTGTTCGTCATGCGAGCCAACTGGCCGTCGGCGCTGTCGAACGAATTGGCCAGCACTAACAATAGCATGCCTATGATGTTTATGCTTAACTCGGGAAAATAGAACAACACGCCGGCCGCCGATCCGATGAATATGCTGGCAATGGTAATCATGTTCGGAGTAATGTGTACCTTTTTTGCCAGCAAAGCCCATCGATAGCCGATAGGCCGGTAGAACCACAAGTCGATTACTTCCTCCGTATCGGCTGATTTTAGAGAAGCGGAGTAATCGCCGGTTCCTCCCGCCTTCAAAGGGGAAGCGCTTGATGTGCTTTTGTTAAGTTGCTGCTTTTGAATATCTTCTTTGCTATATTCCGTATTCATAATTTTACGTATAAGGTGGAGGTTAAGCGCTCTTTGTGGGTTGGGAGGCTTGTGCGGCGTTTATCAACTCCTCCGCTTTTTCGATATCCGTGACGTGATCAATATCCACTATTTTTGAAAATGGGAAGGCTTGTAATTTCATTCCATATTGAATCAATGCCCGTTGAAAATCGCGCATGCGCACTATACCCTGTTGCATGACGGTTTCGAGAATTTCCAAGGCTTTCGGGCGCAGGCAATACATGCCGCCCGAAACATATAAAGGCATTGGAGGATTTGACAAATTTTTGAAATTTATCAAATCTTCTTTACTGTCACAAAAATTGATAATGTCCCATTTTTCATTGGTCGCTACATACAGCGGTTTTTCGTCATCCACAAAATCCGTCACGGCCATGATTCCTTCCATCGTATTGTTGTGCTGAAATGCGCGGATATACGCGGTGAATTCATCTTTGCGAAATACGGTATCCACCGTAGTCAGGCAAAAATCAGCGCCTTGTAGAAAAGGCTTCAAGGCATATAAACTGTGCATGGAGCCGGGTGTAGATTTTATGACTAAATTCAGCGGAACATTCCATCGACTGTTTTGCAAGTATTCGATAGTCGGAAGATTTTCCTCATTTACAATCACGCTAACGGACGAAGCATCGTGGCCCTCGAACATGCTTATCAAGCGCCCGATAAGCGGCGTGCCGTCCAGCAATACCATGGACTTCGGGACGGTTATTCCTTCGGCGGCTAACCGCGAACCTTCTCCTGCAGCTATGATGGCAAAGTTCATGTATGTATTTCTTTTATATTTTTTAAAAAACAAAACGTACCCGGAAGCGGACTCCCCATTCGGCAATATCAGGATGATCGAGATAGCTGATACGTTTTACTAAATCAATGCGCAGTACTTTAAATAAATTATCGATAGCTACACTTGCTTCCATATAGGGGCCTTTTTCCAAAGAATACATGGTCGGGACGCCTTGGTTATTCACCGGAAAGCGCAATATATCGGGGTTATTTTCCGGCTTGTTTTGGTCGCTCACACTTCCCCATAAGGCCTTAAAGGTAATAAATTCTCTCCATTTGAGCTTCTTTATAAGAGGAATTCTGTTGAAAATCCATCCATTGAAACAGTAAGAAAGGTTGGCCGAAACATACTGGTCACTCACAAATTCCATGTAATTCATCATATTGAAAGCTTCGTCCTGATAGGCATAATTTTGGTTGGCCTGATGGATGACTAATTGAGGAAATGAAACAGTACCCCATATCTTACCGGCTTTGAGCCATACGTCGGAGAAGCCGAGGCTCGAAAACCAATTTCGTTTGTCAATGCCTACTTCCAAGCGGTGAAATGTATAATCGCTTTCCCAAAAATCTTTTATGCCGTAATTGTAATTGACCGTGAATACCGGATTCGTATGATTGAGCGGGAAGCGGTTGCGCTGTACTTGATAGAAACGTTCGTTGGGCGCATAGCGTAACATTAAACCTACTTGTGAAGTCGTTACATCATGAACCGGCCCGTAGGCGTTTTCAAACGTCAAACTACCGGCCGGCTGTTCTTCCTTGTGGGTGAAGGACGGTTTAAGGGAAAGCCCCGAAGGGAATTCTTTCTCGTATTTTGCCGACAAGGTTTGATGATATACCATTTGTTGGGAATGCCCGCGGTGGAACGACATCAGTAAACGGTCGGCGCTTCCGAATAAAAAGGCTTGTCCGGGTGTTTCAATGTCATTAGTGTACGAAATACTTAGCAAATTCATGGGATATTCCCACGGATGCACTTTTCGTTTCGAAAAAGAAAACATCGTGCCTATACTGTATTTGAATAAATCATCTTTAAATCCGTAGGCTCCATACCCTTCGAAGAAGATATTTTTACTGAAGCGCGTATTTGTTTTTCCTCCTACCCGGATGCGGGAACCTTCTACTTCATTGAAACTGTAAAGTGTAGCCATTGGGCCTACGTCAATCGGGCCGGCATCGATGTAGCCTGAAAAAACAATACCGGCAAGCCGGAAAATATTGCGGAACCACGAGTTGCTTTTCATTTCGGCCAACATATCATATATGCCTTGTTCGGAGCGTGCCAGCGGAACAGGGCGGTGCTCCGTCCAATATTGTTCGGCGCGCATGTCGTAGCCGGGGATTTTATCTACTTTGGCTCCTCCGATAAAAGTCGTTTCGGAGATGCGGTGGTCGAATTTATAGTTCTCATACGTGTTGATACGTTTACCGAGTATCATGCTTTTCTTTTTGTTCAGGCTGAAATCTATCACGGCTTCGTCGAACGTGAGGCACCATGTGCTATCGATGAGCGTGTATTCTTGTATCAATGAAAAATCGTTCACGAAGTTGACATTGTTATTGCTGGTAAACCCAAGCTCGGCACGCTTCAGCGCATATGAACTGTCGGTAAGAATATATAAATTTCCCCGGAAACCAAAATCCTGTTCGTTGCGCGGATATACCGATAAATTCACACATGGGACACCGCTTATATCAACGGTGTCTAAAATATGAAAGCGGTAGAAGTTGGGCGCCAGGGGCGATAACGGGCTAAGATATTCATTCTCCAGCACGATGATTCGATTGTCGTAAATATTGGAACGCCTTACCATTCCATCCAAAAAAGAGCTCACGGTTTGTTCTTCGATGAAGTCGTGAAAGTTCGTCATGCGCGAAGCAATCAGGTATTCCTTCTCTGCGCTTGGTTTTTTGCGAAAATAATGTTCGGAAATATTTTCTCTGAGGAATACGGGTAATACCTTTCTCTCGGTATTTTCCAGCGTATCGAGATAATTATTGAAAAACGGGAACTTGCGAAACATCGTGCTGTTACGGATACTGTCGTTTACGCTCAATGATAGTTGAATCCGTTCGTAGCGCTCGTATTCATACGTATCGTGCGATTCAATCCGGTTTTTATCTTTATTGTCGATCACCTTACGGATGAGTTCCACCGCGGGATTGTCACGGTTGCGGTAGCGTGTGTGTTCGCCCGTGACTACCACTTCTTCCAATCGTGTGTCCAGCGGTTTCAATTTTACGTTCAGCACGCCGTCCTTGATGGATGTCAGTTTTACGGTTAACGGTTCGTAACCTACAAACGAAAATTGGAGGCTCTCGCCTTTGGCGGTAAATTCCATGGCATATTTTCCGTCGTCTTTGGTAGAAACAGTTATGCCGTATGTTTTGGGTAATACCGTGACATTCGCATAGGGAAGCGGTTCTCCGGTGGCGGCATCGCTTACGGTTCCGCGTATTTTAGTGGGCGTTTGGGCAGCAATGGCACTGCAGAATAAAAGCGTTGATGTTGTCCAGACAATGACGCTGAAAAAACTTCTTACCTTCATGATAGCTTACGGTCTGATACGTTCGGTAACTACAGCGCCGGTTTTAGATACAATGCCGGAAATTTCTACATATTCCACTTGCAGCGGATTTGTATCGCGTGTTTTTACATATATTTTCTGCAATGTTGCGGTTTGTCCGTTGATGCTTGTTTTGCAGATATAGCGCATTGTTTCATCCTTCTCAATGCTGATAGGGCGGCTTTTTACGGCGTTAAGTCTTACCAGTATTACGTTGTTGCTCACATTGGTCACCTTATAGCCGAATGCCGGTTGTTGAAAATATTTTATTTCACTGCGTTGGCCCGGATGTTCTTCGCGGTTAATCCAATACACGTGTATCGGTTCTTTACTGTTCAGCGTGCCGTTGTTGATAAGATTGAAATCGTAACACACAATATTCTTATTTAAACTCCGTTCGATGTGAAACATGCGGGTATCGCTGAGAGAACTCGCTTCAAGCGGTTCGAGCGCCGACACGTAAAGCGGAACGATGCAACAGGAAAAAACGGTTAAAAGAATATTTCGAAATCTTTTCATAGTGCTTATACTACAGGGTATTGGGTGATTCTATTCGTTGGCATATTCGCTGTGCAATGGCGGCCGCGCCGGGTTTGCGGCAAGGAGCGAAACTCGGCCAGTCGTTTACGTCAATTAAATAAATGGCGCTTTCGGGAGTGATGATAGCATCGCCTCCATAAATATCAATTTTTAATGTTTCAGCCGCTTTATTGGCTACAAATCGTAACATATCGGGTTGAAACGGTAGGTTCCTGATACTTCCGTTGATTCGTTCATTCCCGAATTTGCTGTGTCCTGATTCGGAAGGATAGAACCAGTAGAAAAAATCGGTACCGGTTACTCCGTAGAATTTCACCAGGTCGCCATGGATATGTTCGCACACCAACACCGATTCGATAGCGCGGCGGGCGTATTCCCGGAGCATTTCGGCTCCTTCTTCGGCGTTTCGCACATAACTGACGTCTTCTTTGTGAATGGCATGGAAATCGCCGCGTTTCATCCAAAACGGCCGGCCGCCGAATGGGTGGAAAATATCCGGGGAATGATGCGACGTATCGAGAATGAGGCTGTTAGGAGAGGGGATGCCCTCTTGAAGCAGCAAGTGTGTCATGCTGCTGCGGTAGCAATTGGCGGCTCCGTAGCCGGAATTCACCACCACGGCTCCTTGGTTTTCCATTTGCTGCAACATCCGGAGCACTTTAGGTTCGCGTGCCATGCTGAACACATATTTCTCTTTCAAGTTTTCCGGACAGTTGGACTCGGTATATTCATTCACATGATAGCCTCGTTTCTTCAATGATAAGGCGGTGAGTTCGAAAATGGCACTGTCATTTCCGATATTATTAGGGGAAAACCTGTTGTCGCGCTGTATGCCTGCTAAAATTCGTTTCATTATTGCTGTTTGTAATTCACCATGCTACATGCCTGATGCAGATATTAGCAAATCGTCAAAATTTTAAAGAAAAATTTCATAAAATGCAAAGATATGAAATAAATTGTAATAGTGAACAGTTGTTCATTTTCTCTTTACTGCTTACTTAACTTATTCATTTCGAGGTAATATGATACTCCGAGAAACTGTTGCTACTATTTCCTGAGCCTGATTTCATAATGAATGCATTCTTTTTATTTTCAGAGTACAAAGGTCTTCCGTTTTGTAAATAATGACTAACGTTCCTAAATTTGTTTAAAAATGTTCAGAAGGCTGTTGCACACTTGTACTGAAAAATGTTTTTATACAAAACTGTTTCAATGATCAAATTTTGTTCCATCTTATGGAGGAAAACGAAATATAAAGCGATGGCAGCGTTATGGCAAGAGAAATGGCACGCATGAATTGCATGGCCGGTGGTTTGGTTATTTCGGGCAATGTGGCTAATTTGCCTTCAATGCCTTTTTAGTATTGTTGTAGCCAATATTGAAAATCTCTTTCATCTTTAAGAAATCGAATGCGGCATACTCATTAAGGGCTTCGTGTTCTATGTAAAAATCGCATAAATGTTTATCGGGAACCACGTTGCCTAACATTGCGAGATGGAAGGTGCGTTCGGCAATTTGCAGCAAGCCTTTTACTTCTCCGTGATGTAGTCCTAATGTTTGCGGATTGACATGGAACCCGAATATCTCTTCGCAATCATTACGGATGTAGCGTGCCGGAAGATTGTTCAGCACGCCGCCGTCCACATATTGTCTCCCTCCGAGAGTGACCGGAGGAAAAACAATGGGAATGCTGGCCGATGCCACTACGCTATCGATAATGTCGCCTTGCGTAAAATACTGGGCTGTGCCGTTTTGTAGGTTGGTCGCTGTTGCAATAAAAGGAATTTGCAACTCCTCGATACATTCAACACTTAACAAATCTCCCAAAAACATCCGAGCTCCTTTCATCGTCATGAGGCCGTCTTTGGAGATGTCCGTTTTTACAAATGATTTTAAACGGTCTTTTGTCAGCAACTTCACAATATCGTCCGGCCGGTAACCGTCGGCCAACAAACAGCCTACAATGGCCCCCATGCTCGTGCCTATGATAACGTCGAATGTGTAGCCGTGTTCATATAATGCTTTAACGGAGCCCAAATGCGAGATACCGCGTGCGCCGCCACCGCTCAGTACAAGCCCTCTGCGATATTTTTTCTTGTTGATGCGTATGGGTGTCATAATTTTTATGTCGAAATAATTATTGTTATTTTAAATTTGTTAAATCCAATCTACTTACGATAATCGGATACTTAATGTTTGTCCGGTTTCTATGGTCGTCCGGCTGCCGAACACAATGCTTACCGTTTGTTCGCGTTGTTTCCATTGTGCCGGAATCGTTTTCCCGTCAATCTTCACGCTTACGTTCTTGTACGTTATATGCTTGGGCGCTTCCACCGAAAATATTTCCAATGCTACTTTTCCGTAAGCCGGTTGCAGGCTGCAATCCATTTTTCCCGCTGATTGTTGTTGCGTGTAAGTTCCCCAACCTTCGGCCGCCGTGAAAGGCGCTTTGAAATTGGCCTGTCCCCATTTCGGCGCAAATCGCATGTAACCTTTCGGCCCGTGATACTCGAATCCGCATGCGGTGATGAACGAGCCATAACTCGACATGGCGCGTGCATAATGGTCGCTGCATTCAATTTCGTTGAACGGATTACGTTTTGCCGCATGATAACGATCGTGAATGGCGCGTGTCAGCACCAAGCCTTCATCCGTCATTCCTTCGGCAATCATATGAGCTGCTACTTGGTGTTCAAAACCGCTCATGCATTCATGAAAATAGCCCATCTGCCACGTCACGTTGTTGCCATACGGGTTTGCTTCGTTCTGCGGATTGGTGTTCATAATCATGCCTCCTTCGCCCGGCAATGCATACGGGCGTCCGCCTTTATTCACTTCAATATAAGGCCCTACATCGGGCGTGAAATTATATTTCCACAATGAACGTAAAGCTGAAAGCGTGTTTTGCTGACTTTGAATACGCCCCAGCCCTACTTGGAAAGCCCATGCCTGCCCAAGCACCTGGTCGATATGGCAGGTGTTGTACGAACCTAATGGCTGACGGCCTTTTTCCTTATCGGGACGATGAATGTAATATTCGCCGTTGAACAGATAGTTGTCCATATTCGCACTGCCTTTTTTTACATAATCGGCACAAATTTTTGCAAATGCTTTATCGCCCGCTTCTTCGGCCATTGCTTGTCCGGCGCGGACTCCGGCAATACAAATTCCCACAATCCATGCAATTTCACCGTCCCACACGGCATCCAAGGTGTTTTCCATCGGCGTGTCTTCCATACCGTCGCCATTTTTATCCTGATTGATGATGAACTGCACCGCTTTTCTGATCTGCGGCCAATTACGTTTCAGAAATTCATCGTTAGCGCTCATTTGGTGTTCGCGATAGCAACGCAATACCGAGCCTGCCTGCCCGTCGATAGCCGGGCGGCTTTCCATTTCAGCGCGGAAAATGATTCCTCCATCGTCTTCCATCGCTATCTTCAAATCCGTACGTTCACGGCAATCGCGCTCCAATTCGGGGAAAATACGTGCCATAGCCTGGGCATACTGCCATACGTGCGTACATGTTCCGGCACAAGCGCCCACGCCTTCCCATGCCCAAAAACGGCCGGTATTGAAACGGTAACAATTTGCCGTCGCCAATGTGTTGATGGGAATAAACGTGCGCTCCATAAACCATTGCGGCAAGGTGGTGTTTTGCCAGGTTTCTTTCCAGAGCAAGGTTGCTTTTGATAGCCGTTGGAAATTATCGGCAATATAGGCCGCCACTTCCGTAGCCGACTTGAATTGATTGGCATAGTAACGTCCCGCGTCTTTAATTTTCGGGTCAATTTTTACGTTCGGGAAATACCAACTAATAACAAAATCAGCCTCTTTTGACGTATTTGGTATTATGGTTAAGTCGGTTTGCACGCCGCCAATCAGCGGTTCGCGCAACGACGATGTCATTTTCTTCGACTCTTTTTGTCCGAAAGCATTTTGTTCCGTAGTGGTGTTTGCATAGGTTTTTGCGCTCGGGTTCAGCGCGGCGATGCACATGCTGCCATAGTCGGGCTTTTCGTCCAATCTTTTATCATTCTTCTTCAAAATTTCCAAGCGCTCGGCAATAGCTGTCATCTCTCCCGATTTCACCACTTCGTTTAACCGGCGGCACAAGGTTCCATCGCCGGAATGAAGGCCGGTTTTATTTTCCAGATAACCCAAAAAGGAAAGTTGGATTTCTTTATTTCCCTTATTTTTAGCCGAAAATGAAAGAATGGTGGCCGGTAAGCCCGATTCATCTGCATTCAACGGAATAAAGGGGGAATAGGCTTTTAGCGTCAATTCTAACGGAAGTTTATGGTCGGTGTAATGAACAACGCCCACCGGATAGCTTGCTTCGAACGCAATTTCGTCCCACTGATTTTCTTCTAATGTTTTGTAAATGGTGTGCCCGTCATATTCTATTCGGAGAATAAATCCTTGTTGCAAAGGACGGATATTTTGCGAAGGTTCCACGTAATTAGCCCCATCGCGCGAACGTACATAATCGCTGGAAGTACTGCGGCGCCACTCTACGATTTTAGGATCAACGCCTTCTTTACGTTCGTTGAAAATATCCCATAACCAAAGCCGGCCGTCACCTCCAAGATATACTCCTCCGGCATTAATGCCGCCTACCGGCATCCCGATGTATGTTAACTCATCTCGCGATTTCCAATACGTTGTAGTACGGCCGCTTTCATAGAGCGACTTTACCCATTCAGGATCTAATTTTTTATCAATGGGAACTCGTCCTTCGGGGATATTTTGTGCGTTAGACACAGTATTCCCAAAGAGTATCGAGCCTAAAATAAAGGAGCATACGGAGCGTATGGTGTAACGATAGATGGCGGGTGTGTCCATAGCGTTTATTTAGATTTTATGTACTGGATACGAGTTTACAAAGATACGAAAATAGTGTAATACCTGAATGTGGTAATGGCCTATTTCGTTTTAGCGCTATGGCGAGGGAGAAGATTGTT
>JAVBOD010000005.1:0-3012 GCA_031551045.1 Bacteroidales bacterium | reverse complement strand
TTCAATCAATGCTGATTTTTGACTTTCGACAATTTTCAAACTGTCAATTATTATATTCGTTTTGCGAAGCTTTTCCTGTCCGTAAGAAAATCCGCAGACTGTCGCGATTAGTGCTGTGATTATAATTCGTTTCATGTTGTTCTTGTTGCTTTATAATTATGATATAAATAAACTCCACTTTTTTTATTATTCAACTCAAATGTTTTACCATTTGGCAAAGGTTTACTCCATAGTATTTTATGGTACATGTGAAGCGTCGGACTTGTGCTGTCCGGGTCTCCACCTTGTGAGTCAGAATAAACTTTATTCTTTATCACTCCCTCCTTTCGGCCTTTGTTTCCTTTACAAACGTTTTCAATTCGCGTTTCATTTCCCGGTGCAGAATCAGCATGCCTATTAAGTTCGGAAGGGTCATCAACACAATGGCGATGCCCGAAAATGCCCAGATAATGGATGTGTCGACAAAGGCCGAAACGAAAAAGCCAATCACGAAAATCACACGGAAAAGCGTGAGCCATTTCACGCCGAATAGGAAAGTAATGGCGCGGTCGCCGTAGTACGACCAGCTCACGGCCGTGCTGAACGCAAACAGCAGCAGCGACAGGGAAACAATGTACTCGCCGAATTTTCCCAACGGGCTCCGGCTGAATGCCTGTGTGGTAAGCGGAGCGCTGTGTATAAGCGATTTTCCGCGGATAATGAACGTGTCACTACCGTCGATATTTCCCGCTTTGATAGGAATGGTGCCGGTAAACGGTTTCCCCCCTTTTTCAAAAACCACCTCCTCGGCCACCGAGCGTGCATGAAGAATCGTCACGGGTGTCAACACCTTTCCATCTTTCACTTCAATGCTGCCCGAAGGCATATTTAAATCAATTTTTCCGGCTACATGTTCGTATAATTTTTTGGTGTCGCTCTCGGAATCCGTGTATAAAGCGGCCAGCACGTCCATGTCGGCTGTTTGGAATTGATTGTCCAGCTTGTCTTTCCACACGCCCGACGACAAAATGGTCAGCCCGGTGAACATGCAAATGATAACCGTGTCGATAAACGGTTCGAGCAGCGCTACACAACCCTCGGAGCAAGGATATTTTGTTTTGGCGGCGGCATGGGCAATCGGCGAGGAGCCTTGTCCCGCTTCGTTCGAGAAAAGCCCGCGATTCACGCCGCGGTTAAACGCAAAAGCCACCGATGCACCGATAAATCCGCCCACGGCCGCGGTGCCGTTGAACACGCCGGAGAAGATCGCTTCAATGGACGGCAAAATATTTTGGTAGTTGAAGATGAGTACACACGAGGCGCCCACAAAGTAGATAACCGCCATCGTGGGCACTAAGCTTTGCGTTACTTTCACGATGCGTTTAATCCCTTTCACGACGATGATAAATAATATGACGGCTAAAATAGCGCCTACTAATATTTTCGATAATCCGAACGAAGAAAACATGGCGTTGGCAATGCTGTTGCTTTGCGGCATACTTCCCGTGCCGAACGAGCAAAACAGCGTGCCGACGGCGAAAATGCAAGCCATCCATTTGGCGTTGAGCCGGTTTTTCATGTAATACATCGGGCCGCCGGCCATGGAACCGTCGCTGGCTACTTCGCGGTATTTGTGCGAAAGCGTTACTTCTACCATTTTTGTAGTCATGCCCAGCAAGGCGGTCATCAGCATCCAGAACAAGGCCGACGGGCCGCCCAGGTGTACGGCAAAAGCCACGCCTGCAATATTTCCCGTGCCGATAGTTCCGGACAGCGCAGTACTCAATGCCTGAAACTGCGTGGCATCGCCTTGCGTGCCGGTCGATTTTCCGGTTAACGAACGCCAGCCCCGCTTGAAAAAACGGAATTGCGGAAAACCTAAATAGATGGTGAAAAACAGCCCGGTGCCGAGCAGGATAATGACAAACCATTGGGAACTTCCGAGGAACCCGTCTAATTTGAGTAGAAAGTCGGTGATTGTTTGCATGGTATAGGTTTTTGGTAAATAGTTCCGGTGTGATTAAAAACGTTTTCAATAATAGAATCGGTCTTTATTTCTACACTCCAATCTTTAAGTTGAAATATTTTTCTATTGTCATATTTGTCTTTTACGCTGTTGTTTTTTTACCATTGACTACAATATGGCCTCGAATTTTACTCCTCTTTTATTTCCATTAATAAGGGCTCAATATTTGAGTAGTCCTTAATAATTTTTATAGTAATCAAAGCAAGTGGTATGCCTATAATATTAGTAATCATATCGGCAATAGTAGTTATGATTAATTCATCAGCCGATTCGGCTCTGAGTGAATAGCGAAGTGCAAACTGGGCTATTATGCCGCTTATTATCCATAATGCCCACCACCAACCTAATGAATTTGTTGTAAAGTTTGAATTCACATTTATTTCTTTTCTTACGAGTAATTCTTTTGTCTCTTGATATAATTCTTTCATTATTTGATAAGGTCTATATAAGTTTACTATTGGGACAAACCAACTACCGGCTGCCCAGCCTTCTGTGTGGGAAAGATGTGTTACTTTTTTGTGAAGATTGAAATAGGCTCTTCTGAACCATTGAATAAATGTCACTGCCGAAATAATGGCGGCTATTAAATAAATTATACTTACAATTTGTACTCTTGTGTCGCTTGCTGCGGCAACTTCCATTGATACTTCATCTCCATTTGCGATTGTTTGTAATAAATCATATTGAAAATATCCAGAAATGAAAGATATTATTTCTAATACTAATATAATCCATATTAACGTAATTGCATTCTTTGCTCTTTGTTGGTTTGGTCTTAGATTTTCCATTTTTATTATTGCTTTTAAGTTATGGTTGTTTACTTTATTTTACTCCCCGTCGAGCTTATCTAACACGGCATTTATTTCATGTTCGATGGTAAATAATTTTTCTTTGCAGTATTTTATCAATTCACTCGCTTGCTTCACATCGGCGGTCATCCGGTCGATGTCTAATTCGCCGTTTTCTAAATTTTGCAACAGTTGTTGCAGTTCTTCCAGTGCTTGTTG
>JAVBOD010000008.1:0-30387 GCA_031551045.1 Bacteroidales bacterium | reverse complement strand
GGTGCGGACGTCAATAATCACGGCTTTCCCGCGTTCGGCGGACTGCAATTGGCGCCACGAAACGGCCGGCATACTTCCGTCGAGAATATTGGCGGCTACATAGCCGGCTATAGCCAAGGGGTCTTTTGCCGAGGAATACGGCGGTGCATACGCATGTTCAATTTTTATCAAATCATAAATCGTTCCGCCTTGCTTGATAATAAGCGCAGCCTGGTCGATGCGCTTGTCCACGCCATCGTAGCCCACGCACTGTACTCCGAAAAGCTTCCCGTTTGCCGGGTCGAACGTCAATTTAATGGTGAGTGGCAACGCATCCGGATAATAGCCCGCATGCGAGTTGCCGTGCGTAGTGGAGCTTTGATACGGAATTTCCAGTTGCTTCAACCGTTTGCCGGCCAAGCCTGTTGCGGCAACCGTCAAGTCGAACACTTTGGCGATGGCCGTACCGATAGCTCCTTCGTACTTCGTTGTGTTGCCCAACACCATGTTGTCGGCCACAATGCGCCCCTGCCGGTTGGCCGGATTGGCTAAATAATTCAACCACGGTTTACCGGTCAGCGGATGCGGAAACTCGATGGCGTCGCCCACGGCATAAATATCTTTTAGGGAAGTTTCTAAATATTCATTGACCCAAATGCCGCCGGTTTCTCCTATCTTCAGGCCGGCCGCTTCGGCCAATGATACGTCGGGACGAACGCCGGTAGAGAGAATAACCATGTCGGCCGTTATTTTTTCTCCGTTTTTGAGTTCTATGGCTATCTGTTTCCCGCTATGCGTAAAGCGTTCGACACGCTGTTCCAGATAAAGCTGCACGCCTTTCTGCATAAGGTGTTGATGCACGTGTGCGGCTATTGAAAAATCGACCGGCGCCATCACCTGATTGCTCATTTCTATGATAGCAACCGCCGCGCCCGCGCGATGAAGATTTTCGGCCATTTCCAAGCCTATGAATCCGCCGCCCACTATCACCGCCTGCCGCACTTGGCGAGTGGCGATATATTGCTTGATTTTGTCGGTATCGCCGACATCGCGCAAGGTAAAAATACCGTCCGACTCTATACCTTCTATCGGCGGCCGCACCGGTTTGGCGCCCGGCGAAAGCAACAACTTATCGTACCGCTCCGCGTATTCATGGCCATCTGCTTTGCGGATGCGCACGGTTTTATCTTCGGGATGAATCGCTACCGCTTCGTTTTCTACCCGCACGTCGATATTAAACCGGCGGCCGAACGAGGCGGGCGTCTGCACAAAAAGCTGCTCCCGCTCCGCGATCACTCCGCCGATGTAATACGGAAGGCCGCAATTGGCGTAAGAAATGTACTTGCCTTTTTCCAACAAAATAATTTCCGCCGACTCGTCGGCACGGCGTATCCGTGCAGCGGCGGTGGCGCCTCCGGCCACTCCTCCGATAATAATATATTTCATACGGTTCACATTTATTGTTTCAACAAAACTTTTTCAATCGCTTCCTTAAACGCTGCTTTGGGCATAGCGCCTTGCGCCATTTGCGGTTGACCACTCATGGGTATAAAAAGCAGCGTCGGGATAGAACGTATGCCGAACAATGCCGACAGTTCCTGTTCTTGTTCCGTATTCACTTTGTAAATATAAATTTTACCCTCGTATTCGGCGGCCAATTCTTCTAAAACAGGAGCTATCATTTTACACGGGCCGCACCAATCGGCGTAAAAATCAATGATTGCCGGTTTATCTCCCAGGTATTTCCATTCTGAAGGATTCGTTTCGTAATCGGCCACTTTCGCTAAGAAACCGGCCTTTGTCAATTGAATTGTATTCATGTTATTTTGTGTTTTATTTGTTTGCGCATTACAGGAAGCCAGCGGCAGCAATATGAATAATAACATTGCATTCGTTTTCTTGTTTTTCCCGTTTGTAAATATGCTGAAGAGAAGCCCGCCTGCGACGCCGCCCCACAGCGTGCTCATCCAGGGTGATGAAGTAATCGGGCATGTACCGCCGGAACATCCTATAAAGTACCAATAGGCGTATCCGCCCAACATGCCGGCTATAATTCCGGTTATGATTAACCATTGTTTTTTAATGAAATTGCTAATTTTATGCATAGTTCCTTTTCCTTATTTTTACAAAAGTACTATTTATTTTCCAATGAAACAAATTTCCAATGGAAAATAATTTATTCTAAAAAAACAAATCCTGCCTTTTGCAAGGCAGGATCCGTCTTTTTGTATCAAGAGTAAATTTATTTATTATCTCTGTGGTCACGGCGTTCGCGGCGGTCTCCGCCCCCGCGGCGCTCGCCACGGTCGCCCCCGCGACGATCGCGGTCTCCGCCACGACGCTCGCGGCGTTCTCCGCCACGGCCGCCGCCTTGAGGAGCAGCGTTGCCACCACTAACGGCGGCTGTGCCAACGTTCGGCGACAAATCGCGTTTGCCGTACACTTCGCCGTTGCAAATCCAGACTTTCACGCCCAAAACGCCCACTTTCGTGTGTGCTTCGGCCAATGCAAAGTCGATATCGGCACGGAAGGTGTGCAAAGGCGTACGTCCTTCTTTCAACATTTCGCGGCGGGCCATTTCGGCGCCGCCCAAACGTCCGCTGATAAGTACTTTGATACCTTCGGCACCCATGCGGATGGTCGAAGCCATCGCCATCTTAATAGCGCGGCGGTACGAAACGCGGCCTTCTACCTGACGGGCGATGTTGTTGGCAACAATCACAGCGTCCAATTCGGGGCGTTTCACTTCAAAAATATTGATTTGAACTTCTTTGCTGGTAATTTTCTTCAACTCTTCTTTGAGTTTGTCCACTTCCTGGCCGCCTTTCCCGATAATGATACCGGGACGAGCGGTGTGAATCGTAACAGTGATGAGCTTCAATGTGCGCTCAATAACAATTTTCGACAAGCTGGCTTTTGCCAAACGGGCGTTCAAATATTGGCGGATGTTAGCATCTTCCAAAATTTTACCGGCATAATCTTTTCCGCCATACCAGTTGGAGTCCCAGCCGCGAATGATACCTAAACGGTTGCTAATAGGATTTGTTTTTTGTCCCATATTATTGTTCTTCTGTTACTGTTACGTTTGCTTCTTTTACTTTCTCGGCACCTTTCACGCCCAAAATAATGGTTACATGGTTCGAGCGTTTGCGGATACGTGCGGCGCGTCCTTGCGGAGCGGTGCGGATACGTTTCAGCTGACGGCCTTCGCCTACGGAGATATGCTGTACGCATACGTTTCCGTTTTCCAGTTCTTTGCGGTCGGCTTCGTTTTTAGCTTCCCAATTGGCGATGGCCGAACGCAGGAGTTTTTCCATACGTACGGATGCTTCGCGTTTGGTATATCTCAAAATATCCAGTGCACGGTTTACTTCAACACCCCTTACCAAATCGGCTACTAAACGCATTTTGCGGGGCGAGGTAGGAACATCATTCAGCTTTGCAATCGCTGTCTGTTTCTTTATTTCTTTCAGCCTCTCGGCCATTTCTCTTTTTCGAGCTCCCATAGTGAGATTTCCTTTTTACATTAATGATTAACGGTTACCCGAGTGGCCTTTAAAGGTACGTGTGGGTGCAAATTCTCCGAGCTTATGACCTACCATGTTCTCGGTTACATATACCGGAATAAATTTATTGCCGTTATGTACCGCAATGGTTTGGCCTACAAAGTCGGGTGAAATCACGCTGGCACGCGACCAGGTTTTCACTACTTCTTTTTTCTTGCTGCCCTCGCTC
Organism: Bacteroidales bacterium; assembly: GCA_031551045.1. Classification (GTDB taxonomy): domain Bacteria; phylum Bacteroidota; class Bacteroidia; order Bacteroidales; family UBA932; genus JAVBOD01. The sequence continues at coordinate 26,673 of JAVBOD010000008.1, read as the reverse complement.
ATGGCAATCACTTTCTTTTCCAAGCTTTGCTCAATGTAGGGGCCTTTTTTTAATGAACGACTCATAGTTTATAGTAATTTATCCGGTTATTTTTTACGTCTTTCAATGATGAATTTTTTCGAATTCTTCTTCGGATTGCGGGTCTTGTAGCCTTTTGCAGGAATACCTTTACGCGAACGGGGATGTCCTCCGGAAGCGCGGCCTTCTCCACCACCCATCGGGTGATCAACCGGGTTCATAACCACCCCGCGGTTACGCGGACGGCGTCCTAACCAACGTTTGCGGCCTGCTTTACCATCCGATTCCAGGTTATGGTCGGCATTCGAAACAGTACCTACCGTAGCGCGGCAAGAGGTCAACACCATGCGTGTTTCGCCCGAAGGCAATTTCAACACGGCGTGTTTTCCTTCGCGAGCCGTCAACTGTGCATATGTTCCGGCGCTGCGAGCCATCGCGGCTCCTTGTCCCGGGTGCAGTTCGATGTTGTGAACCAGCGTACCGAGGGGCATTTCGCCCAAAGGCAAAGCGTTTCCAACTTCGGGAGCAATACCGCTGCCCGATTCGATTTTCTGGCCCACTTTCAAGCCTGCGGGAGCAATAATATAGCGTTTTTCGCCATCGGCATACGTTACCAAGGCAATGCGTGCACTGCGGTTGGGGTCGTATTCGATTGTTTTTACCGTAGCAGCCACACCGTCTTTGTTACGCATGAAGTCAATCACGCGGTACATCCGTTTGTGTCCGCCACCGATATAACGCATTGTCATTTTACCTTGTCCGTTACGCCCGCCTGATTTGCGCAAAGGCTCCAACAGGGATTTTTCGGGTGTAGCGCAGGTAATTTCTTCGAAAGTGCTAATCACTTTATGTCGTGTACCGGGAGTTACCGGTTTAAATTTACGTACTGCCATGGTTAGATGCTGCTATAAAAATCAATTTTATCGTTTCCGGCAAGCGTTACAATCGCTTTTTTGAAGTGATTGGCGCGGCCTGTCAATACACCAGCTTTGGTGAAGCGGCTTTTACGTTTTCCATGGTAGTTCACGGTGTTCACATCGGTAACCGTTACTCCGTACATCTCCTCAACCGCTTTTTTAATCTGCACTTTATTGGCAGCGCGGTCAACAACAAAACCGTAACGATTCAACTTGTCGCCCTGAATCGTCATTTTTTCGGTTAATAATGGCTTTATTAAGATTTCCATCGCTATTTGTTATTGCGGTTTATGCTTGTCCCAATTGTTTGTTCAACACATCCACCGAAGTATCTACCAATACGAGGTTGGTAGCGTTCATGATGTCGTAGGTAGTCAGTTCCGAAGAAGTAACCACTTTCACGCGTTGCAAATTGCGGGACGATAAATAAATGTTATTGTTATTTTCGGGCAGCACCATCAATACTTTCGCTTTGCCTTCCATCTTCAAATTTTTACAGATAGCTGTAAATTGGGATGTTTTGGGGGCTTCGAAGGTGAATGGTTCCAACACGGTAATGGCTGCGTTTTTGGCTTTGTAAGTCAAAGCGCTGCGGCGAGCCAATTGTTTCAGTTTTTTATTCAGTTTGAAACTGTAGTCGCGCGGTTTAGGCCCGAATACACGACCACCACCTACGTAGATGTTGGTTTTAATGCTTCCGTGTCGCGCGCCGCCGGAGCCTTTTTGGCGTACGATTTTCTTCGTACTGTAGGCTACTTCGCCGCGTTCTTTGGTTTTGTGCGTACCTTGGCGTTGGTTGGCCAGGTATTGTTTCACGTCCAAATAAATAGCATGGTCGTTCGGCTCAATACCGAATACCGCATCGTCGAGGGTCACTTTTTTTCCCGACTCTTTTCCGTCGATTTTATATACTGATAGTTCCATCGTCGATTACTCCTCTATTAATAAGTATGAACCTTTGGCTCCGGGGATGGAACCTTTCACTAACAACAGGTTGCTTTCGGGAATTTTTTTAAGCACGCGGAGGTTCAATACTTTCACTTGGTCGCCGCCCATGCGCCCTGCTAAGCGTTTTCCGGGGAATACGCGTGAAGGCCATGAAGAAGCTCCCATGGAACCCGGCGCACGCAAGCGGTTGTGCTGGCCGTGGGTTTGTCCGCCCACCCCTGCAAAGCCGTGACGTTTTACTACGCCTTGAAATCCTTTACCTTTTGAAATTCCGGTTACGTCCACCCAGTCGTTCTCCACTTGGAGAATGTCGTCGAGGGTGATTACATCGCCCAATTGCAGTTCGCGCTCGAAATCGTTGACGAATTCGGCGATTTTGCCCTTGGGTGTGGTGTTTGCCTTTTTGAAGTGGCCTATTAAGCCCGCGCTGGTGTGTTTTTCTTTTTTGTCGTCATAGGCAAGTTGTACGGCGGCATAACCATCTTTCTCTACCGTTTTAACCTGCGTAACTACACACGGACCAGCCTCAATAACAGTGCACGGTATGTTTTTACCGTCGGCACTGAAAACGGATGTCATTCCGATTTTTTTTCCAATTAATCCAGGCATTGATCTTGTTTAATTAATTATTTTTTAAATCATAGTCGTCTGTAAATCAATCACATAGACTATTTCCCGTATAAAAAGCGGGCTGCAAAGATAGGAAGATTTTTGGAACTTACAAACAGGTTTTGAACATTTTTTGAATCATTCATCCAATCCCGGGCGGACGAATGCTCTTGCATCGGGAAAATTTTCTTCGGTCAGCCGGCGGAGTTTTTGCAGCGTGGCCAATAGTTGCACAATCATATCTTCGTCTTCGGGGAATTGTTGCAGTATCACACCCCACGAGCCGATACTGCGATCCATGGCAATCAGTGTCACTTTGGCCGTCCCGTTGGAATCCTGCGGCTCTATTTCGAAGTCGATTTCATCTTCGCGGGCATGGAAAGCGCGTTGCAACTTAATGAAAATGAAATGCTGGTACCATTGAATCACTTCCAGGCAGTCTTTCGTTTTGTCGTCGGGCTCCCGTAATTCGAGTAATGCCGGGTCTTTTTCGGCTAATTGCTCGAACCATGTGCGGACTTGGCGGTCGTAATTCCTCGCTAATAGAGCACAATCATTAAGAGTGGCCAAATCGTCTTTTTCTTTTTCGCGCTGCTGTTCTTCTTCGGTGGGTTCCATCTCGTCCAAATCAATGCCGCGTTCGTCGGCCATTTCTTTCAACAAGTCCATGGTGGCGCTGAATATCATCGACATTTCGTCCCAAAATTCTTCGGAATTTATATCCAAATCCGTGTCGGGCTGCATTTGGAAATTAGTACACCGCTGTGTAAACGCGCAACGCTCACACCACCGGTCGCACCAATTGTAAATGCCCGGAATCATGTTCGGATCGGAAGCCGTGTCTTTCAATTTTTTCAGAAAATCTTGTTTATCCATTCTTTTTTCAATGCCGGCACGTTTGCCTGAAAAATATCATTATCCTGTTTTATCTTGTGGGCTTGCTATTCCTCCTGCGCGGCTGATATAAAAATACTCCTGCGTTATTTTGATAGTTTCCCAACATTTTCAATTTTTTCATATACCAAAGCTTTGGTAAGTCTTATACACTAACCGGGCTGCGAGCTGCTTTGATACAATGCAAAAAAAGCGGTTGGCATAAGCCATGAGAATGATAGTGTAAAAATACAAAATATTTACAGTTTGGCAAATTTTAAAACTACCATCTCCGTTTAATTTAAAAAAACTATTAAATTTGTAGATTAAACAAATTTTTGTGAGAAGAGGAATTTCATATTTGTTAGTTTTCGGTATCCTTGGTTGCGTGTTTTTTAATACTCGCTGTGCCAGTACGCAAACCGGCCCATCGGGAGGGCCTAAGGATACGATTCCTCCCGTATTGCAGCGTATTACGCCTCCGAATGGGCAGCTGAATTTTCAAGGGAAACGTATTTACCTGGAGTTTAATGAATACGTGAAATTGAAAGATGCCGCTAAAGAGGTGGTGATTTCTCCTCCGTCGCTTCTTAAGCCGCAAGTGCGTACTCATGGCAAAGGCGTCCGTGTGCAATTTAACGACACGTTGAAGAACAATACCACCTACGTTATTGATTTTGGCCTTGCTATTCAGGATAATAACGAGGCTAACCAATTTTTACCTATGCGGTATATTTTTTCTACCGGAAGTTATATCGACTCTATGCAAATTACGGGAAGAGTGTGGGATGCTTTTACAATGGATCCGGTTAAAGGGGCCGCATTGATGCTATACCATGAAAATTTTACGGACTCTACGGTATTTAAGCGTATCCCCGACGCTTATGCGCGTACCGATGAATGGGGTTACTTTTTTGCAAAAAATATTAAAACAACGCCGTATCATGTAGTAGCCGTAGAAGATAAAAATAATAATATCCGTTACGATCCGGGTTCTGAAAAAATTGCTTTTCTGGATAGCTTGGTAACGCCAACGGCCATGATAAATCCGAAATACGATACGTTGCCTCCTATTGATATGAAGGATACGGCCGCTCTTTTAGCACGTCCATTTCAATTGCGCTTTTATGTGTATAATGAAGAAAGTAAAAAGCAAAATTTATCGGACTATACGTTGCTCGGAAAGCGGGAAGTGCGATTGATATTTGCTCAAAAAAATCCGCAAATAAATAGTTTTCATCTGAACGCTATTGATTCTACGGATTATGTTATTGAAAGCAGCCGTTTTCGCGATACGCTTACTTTTTGGATTACGGCCGCCACGCCGCCCGATACCATACGTGGGACTATCAACTATATGAAGCCCGATTCAACGGGACAATTAGCGCCAACGGATGCTACGCTACGTTTCAGGAAAGAAAAGGGCGAAGAAGAAGATAAAAAACCGCCGAAAGAAAAAGAAGGAGAAGAACCGGAAAAAGAATATTTGAAACCGGCTATTGGTTCATCGCCGCATGAATTAATGGACAAGGGCATTAAGTGTTATTTTGCAACATTGCCTACACATATCGATACGACCAAAATAGCGCTGGAGAAAAAATCGCAAGACGGTAAGCAATACGAAAAAATCCCTTTTGTGTGGAAAAAAGATCAGGAGAGGAACAGAACATACTACATTCAAACAAAATGGGTGACGGCTACGGATTACCGGCTTACTTTGTTGGCCGATGCTTTCACGGATGTGTACGGGTTATCCAATGATTCCACGGTGCAACAAATTTCCACACCCAATCCTGATAAATTCAGTAATATAATTTTAAATCTTAAGAATATAGAAGGAAATTATATCGTACAATTACTTTCGGAGAAAAAAGATAAAGTTCTGAGGGAAAACATGCTTGCCAAAGATGGAAAATTATCCTACGACTATTTACAGGCCGGGAAATACTGCATTCGTTTTATAGAAGATACGAACAACAACGGCGTTTGGGATCCCGGTGTTTATTTGCAAAAGCAAAAACCGGAACGGGTCGTGTTTTTTACTTTGTCGGGAGATACTATTTTATTGGATTTGCCGGCGAATGCGGAAATTGAGCAAACCATCGAGGTGGATGCTCTCTTTAAAAATTTTTACAATTTATGACGTTATTGAAAAAACAACTATGCCTCGTACTTTTGTTATGCGGATTGATTGGGATGTCAGCCAGCAAAGTCCATGCCCAAGCACAGCATTTTTTTGGAGTGAAAGAGGGCGTTAGTTTTACGAATATCAGCAGTAGTCAGCCGCTTAATCAGGAAGCTATTAAAAGCTGGATGAATGCAGGGCTTGTGTACAAATATTATTCGGGAAAATGGGTCGGATTGCAAGCCGGCGTGAACCTTGCCGATAAAGGTTATGAGAGTAACGATACCACAAAACGATACCGAAGCATTGAGGTTCCCGTGGTATCACAATTTCACGTAGAATTATGGAAACTCCGGCTGATGGCTCAATTCGGCTTATATGGGGCTTACATATTGGGAGCCGATTTGGAGTATGCCGATGCAGACGGACAAATACAGAAAACAACTTATACTTTTCAGGATTACGAGAAACGCTGGGACTGCGGCACTGTTTTTGGCGCCGGGCTCTCCGTCATGCTCAAACCGATAGAAATTCAATTCGAGTATAATTATCATTTTGGATTATTGTACATGCAGGACCCTCGCGAGCCGGGGCCGGGAAGTATCTTCAAACGCCACAATCAATCCATTGTCTCCATGGGGATTTTAGTTGCATTTTAAGTTGATGAGCAGCTCCCCTCATATCCGTTATCAACGCCGCCGCAGCACTATTGTGAACGTAGGAGGCATTGCCATGGGAGGCGATAATCCGGTGCGGGTACAAACCATGTGTACCACACATACGGTAAACATTGCCGAATCGGTAGCACAGTGCAAACGTATTGCCGATGCCGGCGCCGACTATGTGCGTCTTACCACACAAGGGCTGCGCGAAGTGGAGGCGTTAAAAGAAATCAAACAACAATTACGCTCGGAGGCTTATAATATCCCCCTTATTGCGGATGTGCATTTCAATGCTAATGTGGCGTTAGCGGCTGCCGTTGTGGCTGACAAAGTGCGCATCAATCCCGGGAATTTTGCACGCTCTGCCGAAGAAAGCGAGCAGCGTTTAATACAGCTCCTTACTGTTTGTAGAACGCATGGCGCTGCGCTTCGCATTGGGGTGAATCACGGATCGCTGGCGCCGCGTATCATGGAGCAGCATGGAGATACTCCCGAAGGAATGCTTGTGTCGGCCATGGAAATGTTACGCATTTGCCGTCGCGAACAATTCGACCAGGTGGTGGTTTCCATGAAATCGAGCAACACGCGCATTATGGTACAGGCCTATCGTTTGCTGGTTGATGCCATGGACCAGGAAAATATGCATTACCCTTTGCATTTGGGCGTAACGGAGGCCGGCGATGGCGATGACGGGCGTATTAAATCGGCTGTGGGCATCGGTACGTTGTTGGCGCAAGGACTGGGCGATACTATTCGCGTGTCTTTAACGGAAGCTCCCGAAAATGAAGTTCCGGTGGCACGGGCTTTGACGGCTATTGCGCCGCAATATCCTTATGCTCCGGAGAAATATAGGGCGAAAGAAACATTACAGTGCGTTTATCGGGTAAATACGTTTGAAGAGCTTTTACTAAGAGCCTCTTGCGAGGCCGGTCCGCCTCTTTTGGATGGTTTGGTACGAAATTTGCATATAACAGCACACATGTCAAGAGAAAAAGTGCCTGACAATGTAACCGAACAACTTTCGTTAGATATATTACAAGCCGCCCGTGTGCGGTTTTCGAAACCGGAATATATTGCCTGCCCCGGATGTGGGCGTACGTTGTTCGACTTGCAAGCAACCTTAGCGTTGGTGCGTTCATATACGAAACATTTGAGAGGATTGAAAATAGCGGTGATGGGCTGTATCGTGAATGGGCCGGGAGAAATGGCCGATGCCGATTATGGATATGTAGGAGCGGGGCCGGGAAAAATTTCTCTGTACAAGGGAAAAAAAATGATTAAAAACAATATTCCACAGGATGAAGCAATTCATGAATTAATTTGCTTGATCAAAGAAAGTGGAGATTGGAAAGACCTTTAAAGTTTTCACTATGCTCAAACAGACCCTTCAACAAAAAATGTTGCAAAAGCTGTCGCCCATGCAAATTCAGACGATAAAGCTTTTGGAATTACCTACTCTTCAACTTGAGCAGCGCGTTAAAAAGGAATTGGAGGAAAACCCTATTTTAGAAGAAGGAAATGATAAGGACGATGAGGTTGATAATGAATATGAGGATGACACGCCTAATTACCGCCTTTACTCCAGCAATACATCTTCCGCGAAAGAAATGAAGCAAGAATATGCAACCATTTCATCGAAGGAAACATTCTACCAGCAGATGGAGGCACAGTTGGGTTTCCGGAAGTTGAACCATCGGCAAAATGCATTAGCAAGATTTCTTATCGGGAGCTTGGACGAGGATGGTTATTTGCGACGTGACATGAATGCTATTGTCGATGATGTGGCATTCCGGCTAAATATTGAAACATCCAAAAAAGAATTGGAAGAATTGCTGTCTATTATCCAAGGTTTTGAACCTTCGGGAGTGGGCGCCCGTAATTTGCAAGAATGCTTGCTTATCCAATTACAGAATAAGAAAAATCCCACGCCGGCAACAAAATGCGCTATATCTGTGTTGCGAGATTGTTTTGAAGCGTTTGCCAAAAAGCATTACGATAAGATTCTTTCGAAGTTGGATATTACAGAGGAACAGCTTAAAAATGCGATTGACGAAATTGTGAGGTTGAATCCGCGTCCCGGAGGGAGCGCCGGAGATAGCGCTTATCAAGAACAGGCGCAACAGGTGATTCCCGATTTTTTATTGGAGGTGGGCGACAATGGCGAGTTTCAATTAAGTTTACCGCGCTATTCCATTCCCGAATTGCGCCTCAATAGCCGTTATGCAGCCATGCTCGAAAAAGCGGGAAATCCGAATAGCGCCGACGGGCGTGCCGCCGCCGCTTTTGTAAAACAAAAAATGGATGCTGCCAAATGGTTTATTGAAGCTATAAAACAACGCCAGCAAACGTTGACGACTACGATGAATGCCATTTTGGATTATCAACGGGAATATTTTGAAGAAGGAGACGAATCGTTATTGCGCCCTATGGTGCTTAAAACTATTGCCGAGCGTACAGGATTGGATGTTTCGACCGTTTCACGAGTGGTGAATGGGAAATATATTCAAACGCATTTTGGCATCTATCCTTTAAAACATTTCTTTACGGAAGGTTTGAAAACCGAGTCGGGAGAAGAAGTTTCGACACGTGAAATTAAAAATATTATGACCGAATGTATTGATGCCGAAGATAAGAAGAACCCCTATACCGATGAGGAATTGGTGGAGGTGCTGCATCAAAAGGGATTTAAGGTCGTGCGCCGCACGGTGGCAAAATATCGTGACCAATTAAACATTCCTGTTGCTCGGTTAAGAAAAGAACTTTAACCAAATCATAAAATAATTTCCTATGAAAACAGAACATGTATTAACCGATACTTCTTCCTTACTTAATACTTTCATGGCGGAAATGCGCGATAGTAAAATTCAAAAGGACAGTATGCGTTTCCGGAGAAATATGGAACGGGTCGGCGAGATATTTGCTTACGAAATCAGCAAAACATTTACATATGCCCCTTGCGAGGTGCAAACTCCGTTAGGAATAGCGACCACCCAATTGACGGGAGAAGCCGTGGTGCTGGCTACTATTTTGAGGGCAGGCCTTCCGCTGCACCAAGGTTTTTTGAACTATTTTGATAAAGCCGAAAATGCCTTTATTTCCGCTTATAGAAAATATGGTAAAGACCACAAATTCACCATTCAATTAGAATATATTTCAAGCCCTTCGTTAGAAGGAAAAACATTGATTTTAATGGATCCCATGTTGGCTACCGGCGCTTCGATCGTATTGGCCTATCGTGCCTTGATTGAAAGAGGAACGCCTAAACATACACATGTTGTAGCTCCCATTGCCAGTACAGAGGGCGTGAATTTTATCCGGCAAAATATGAATCCTAAGAATATGACACTGTGGTTAGGCGCCGTGGACGAAGAACTTACCTTAAAGTCGTATATCGTTCCCGGATTGGGTGATGCCGGCGATTTGGCCTACGGTGAAAAGATGTAAGGGAATAAACCTTCTTTCAAAGAGCTTTTGAACTATGAAAAGCGCGGACTCTTTCAAAAGAATCCGCGCTTTTATCGTTGTAATCTGTGGACTTATACCGATTTGACAAATGTAACAGTCCAATTACATTGGCCTAAACATTTGTAGCATCGGCATTATACCGGAAATAGATTAGATTAAAAGGTGGTTCACATTGGTATTATTTCAGTACTTCCAACTGCTTCGCTGTTTTGTCAATCTTGTCGATGGCATAATTGATTTGATCCATCGTGTGCGTGGCCATCAGCGAAAAACGAATCATCGTGGAGTCGTCCGGAACAGCGGGAGAAACAACCGGATTCACAAATACGCCTTCATCCATCAAAATTTTTGTCATCATGAATGTTTTGGCATTATCACGAATCATAATCGGAAGAATCGGCGTGCAAGCATGGCCGAGGTCAAAGCCTAAATCGCGAAACGCCTTCAAGCAATAGTTTGTATTTTCCCATAATTGCTCCATGTGTTGCGGTTCTGTTTTGATGATTTCGAGGGCTGCTAAAGCGCTGGCCGTAGCGGAAGGAGTGGCGCTGGCGCTGAAAATCAACGAACGCGAAGTATGCTTGATCAAATTGATCGTATCTTTATCGGCTGCCAAGAAACCGCCGATAGAGGCTAACGATTTACTGAATGTTCCCATGATAATATCTACATCATCCGTAAGTCCGAAATGAGAAGAAGCGCCGCGCCCGTTTTTACCGATAACGCCGAACGAATGCGCGTCGTCCACCATGATGTTGGCATTGTATTTTTTAGAGAGTTTTACGATCTCCGGCAAGTTGGTAATATCGCCTTCCATGCTGAAAATACCATCTACCACAATTAACTTTATCGCCTCGGGTTCGCAACGTTGCAATATTTTTTCGAGCGAAGCCATGTCATTATGCCGGAATTTCAGTGTCTTTGCAAATGACAAGCGCGCACCTTCAATAATAGAAGCATGGTCGAGCTCATCTAAGATGATATAATCGTTGCGGCCGGTAACGGTAGGAATGGCGCCCAAATTGGATTGAAACCCGGTACTATATACCAATGCGCCGTCTTTTCCTACAAATTCGGCTAACTTTTCTTCCAATTCCACATGTATATCGAGCGTCCCGTTTAAATAACGCGAGCCGGCACAACCTGTCCCGTATTTTTTTACGGCTGCAATGGCTGCTTCCTTCACTTTCGGGTGGCAAGTGAGCCCCAAATAACTATTGGAGCCGAACATCAACACTTTTTTACCATTGATAATCACTTCGGTGTCCTGTTCCGACTCAATGGCTCTGAAGTAGGGATACAATCCGGCTTCTTGTACTTTTTGCGGTTCCCTGTATTGAGCGAACCGCTCGCGCATAATGTTTTTGTATGCAGTCATATAATTTGGTTAATAGGCCGGCAAAGATACGAAAAAATATTATATTTCAATTTTTTACTACCTTTGTAAGACGATTGATTTTAATACATAAGAATATGAAAATATCAAAAACACTAACAACCGTATTGATTATTATAGGTGTAATATTGATTTTAATATGGTGGGGCAGCCGGCTGTATAACGGCATGGTAACGGCCCAGGAAGGAACCGAAAAAGCATGGGCCAACGTGGAAAGTGTCTATCAACGGCGGGCCGATTTGATAGGTAACTTAGTGCAAACCGTGCAGGGCGCGGCTGATTTTGAACGCAGCACATTGACCGAAGTAATAGAAGCGCGTGCCAATGCTACTTCTATGAAAATTGACCCGGCGCAATTGACGGAAGATAATTTAGCCGCTTTCCAAAAAGCACAAGATCAGCTTTCCGGTGCACTGAGCCGTTTGCTGGTAACGGTGGAACGCTATCCCGAACTGAAAGCGACACAAAACTTCCGCGACTTGCAAGTACAACTCGAAGGGACGGAAAACCGCATTAATGTGGAGCGTCAGAAATTTAATGAAACCGTACAGGCTTACAATACGATGATTCGGCGTTTCCCGCGTAATATTGTAGCCGGAATGTTCGGATTTGAGAAGAAAGCTTATTTCCAAGCTTCGGAAGGCGCCGAGCAAGCCCCGAAAGTGGAATTCGATTTTAAGAAATAAGCATGAATGCTTCCCGTTTTTTTACCAAGGAGCAGCAGCAAATTTTGGTAGATGCGATTAAAGCTGCCGAAAAAGAAACGTCGGGCGAAATCCGTGTACATATTGAAACAGCCTGTAATGAAGACGTGCTGGATCGTGCGGCGTGGGTGTTTAAGAAACTGCAAATGCATAAAACCAAACAGCGTAACGGCGTGCTGATTTATTTAGCCATTGCATCGCATAAATTTGCTATTATCGGCGACAGTGGTATTAATGCCGTGACACCGGATGATTTTTGGGATGTGATAAAAGAAAAAATGTTGAGTAACTTTCAGCATGGAAAATTTGTAGAGGGACTGATGCAAGCGGTTGAAAGCGCCGGCATAGCCTTGAAAAAATATTTCCCGTATCATACGGATGATGCGAACGAACAGCCCGATGAAATATCTTTTGGATAGATGAAAACACAACGGTTGAAATATTATCTTTTGGGGATATTCTGTTTGCTTTCTTTTTGTCTGCAGGCACAAATTCCGGCACGGCCCGATCCTCCGCGCCTGGTGAACGATTTTGCACAGGTGTTGACAGACATGCAACGCAAGGAACTGGAGCAACGCCTGGTAGCTTTTAATGATACCACTTCTAATCAAGTCGTGGTGGTAACCGTGAGCACGCTGGACGGTTATGACCGCGCGCAATTTGCCTATGAAATAGGCGAGAAGTGGGGGGTAGGACAGGAGAAATCCGATAATGGCGTCGTAATTTTAATAAAGCCGAAAACAGAAAACGAACGCGGCGAAGCCTTTATCGCTCCCGGTTATGGCTTGGAAGGCGTATTGCCCGACGCCATTTGCCGTCGTATTGTGGACGAACACATGATTCCTCACTTTCGCAACAATGACTATTATGGCGGCATCGTAGCAGCCTTGGATATTGTGCTGCCCTTGGCCAACGGCGAGTATTCCGAGGCATTGGAAAACAATGGCCGCCTGGCTGGAATTGTCGTTCTTTTAATCATCCTTTTTGTCGTGATTCTGCTCATTGTAATTAGTAAGAATGGCCCGCGTAATTTGAATAGCGGTAACCGTGGCGGCGATTTTTGGACAGGGATGATGATCGGCGGCATGCTTGGCGGAAGCGGGCGTAGCCACGGAGGTTCGTGGGGCGGATTCAGCGGCGGCGGCGGCGGTTTTGGCGGCTTCGGCGGAGGAAGTTTTGGCGGCGGCGGCGCCGGCGGAAGTTGGTAATACCGATTTGACAAATGTAATAGTCTCCAATTACATTGGCCTAAACATTTGTAGCATCGGCATTATACCGGAAATAGATTGGATTAAAAGGTGGTTCATAAAAACGTTTCCTAAAAGAAAGTATATACGAAAAAGGGTTGCCAACGATATTTATGGCAACCCTTTTCATTTTCCTATGAAGATTAATTCATTAGTTTTAAAATTTTCTTTGGGATATCCGTATTATCCATTTTCCCATTGAATAGTTCACTGCCGGCTCCAATTGCAAAAACCGGAACGGCTGCACCGGTATGTGCACCGGTAGTCCATCCGAATCCTGCCCGTTCATTTAAGTTTTTCATTTCTTCTTTGGTCAGTGTTTTGCCTTTTTGTTCATCTATCAATGCCGGGTTCAGCACATAAGGAATATCCCGGAATCCTAAAGTCAGTCCGCCGGTTTCATGGTCGGCAGTAACAATTATCAATGTCTCATCGGGGTGTTTTTGGTAGAATGCAATAGCTTCTTCAACCGCTTTCGAAAAATCGATCACTTCGTATATCACAGCTGCGGCATCGTTGCTGTGGGCAGCCCAGTCAATTTGCCCTCCTTCTACCATGAAAAAGAACCCTTTTGGATTGTCCAGCAAGTTTATTCCTACCTTGGTGATATCAGGCAGCATCCATCCGTCGTCTCCGGTACGGACAAAAGCTTGCGTGAGGGCGTCCTGTTTCCGGTTTTCTTCCTGCATTACTATTACTTTCTGGGAAAAATTTACTTGTTTCAATTGTTCCGGTGTACGCACGACAACGTAGCCCGCTTGTTGTACTTGCTCATATACGTTTTTTTCTGTATTGTCTTTTCCACGAGGGCTTAGAAAACCTGCTCCGGCAAAGAAATCAAACGCTGTGGGAGCTAATTGGCAGGCAATGCTGTAATAATTATTCCGGCTACTGTCATTTGCATAAAATGCGGCGGGTGTGGCATGGTCGATGCTGACACTCGTTGCGATTCCTATTTTGTATCCGGCTTTTTTTAAATCATAGGTAACACTACGCAAAGGGTGCCCGTCCGGAGCGATACCTAACATTCCGTTATTGGTTTTTGTGCCGGTAGAAAGCGCCGTGCCTGCCGCTGAGGAGCAAGTTATATAGGAATTGGCGGAGTAAGTAGTGGCTATGCCTAAGACAGGAAATTGTGTAAACGAGACACTGGTATTTCCGGGTTTCGTACTTTTGGTTGCCGATAGATAGGCTTCGGCGGCTGCTACATGGGCAAAGCCCATCCCGTCGCCGATAAACAAAAATACATATTTGGGAGTTGGAGTGGCGGGTGTTTGCTTGTTACACGAGCTTATAAATACAACGCATATAATGAGTACAAACGAGGGAAAAAGATTCTTATTTTTCATGTGTGTTTATTTTTTACTCTCGCAAAGGTATAACAAAAAAGGCGAAAATAAATTTTCCGCCTTTTTCGTTAAAGTATAAAATCAATTATTTTGATGCTCCTGCTTTGCGTGCCGAATACATTATTTTCAGCGCACTTGATTTACGTAGTTCCTGCTTTACATCGGTTACAACCCCCATGCGCACGCCTTGGCGTCCGGTTACCGGATCTCCCACGTCTGCTTTAATGGAAACGGTCATAAATGTACGGTCTGCTTCGCTCATATTTTCACGTTCCGATGCGATAAAGTCGCGGATATCAAGCGGCGTCTTAAAGCTATCGTTTAGTTGAATGCGTGCATCGGTACCGTAGAGTGCCTGCTGGTTGGGTACCGGTTGTCCAATATAAATGTAACTGGTTAAATCTTTTCGTTCTAATTTTGCTACCTCGCTTATGTCGGGTACTTTCACTATCACCAAGCGATCGGTTTCGCGTAAGTGTGTTACTACCATAAAGAAGAATAACAACATGAATATAACGTCGGGTAACGAAGCCGTATTAATAGCCGGCGTTCCCCCTTTTCCTTTACGTGCAAATTTTGCCATTATTTTCCCTCCTTATTTCTTTTTACCGCCAATATCCCTTGGTTCAGCTTCTGATATCCGTTGGGCATACACATCCTTGACAACTTTTTGTTCGTCTTCCGAAAGCGATGCGAACTTTTTGCCATATTGCTGCATGGAAAACTCATCGCGCAATTCGTTATACGCTTTCACCAGCTCATTCTGCACTTTGATGTACATTTCATAGCTGGTTCCGCGGTCGTTTTGCAACGAAATAATAGCCTTCGATACAGGATAGGCGCCTAAGCCTTCGATTTGTTTTATTTCTTTTTCCGGTTTGTGCTCGTCATTGGTCGGGTTGCTGATAAAGTCTTTTACTCTATCCTTTAACACTTCCAAATCCATGGGAGCGCCGGCAGCGTATAAAATATCGCTTTTACTGATGCGAACCTCTATAATGTTGCGGCGATTTACCTTGGGCTCATCTTTTTGATCAATCGGATCTGGTGGCATCGGCGGCAAAAGGCGCGCCAATCCTGCATCTACGTCCATGGTGGTGGTTACCAACCAAAATATGAGAAGCAAGAACGCGATGTCGGCCATCGAGCCTGCATTTATTTCACCTGCTGGTCTTGCCATAATCTTTTAATTTCTAACGGTTCTTAATTGTATTTCTAAGTGCGCCCCAAATAATTGCTCCGAATGATACTGCTATCAATATGTAAGTAACAATTAATCCGGTGTCAATCGTTTTAATAGATTGGGAAGAGGCCTCGGTTACTGTTTTCGATATTGAGGGCAGCGGGTCTCCACTGGCCAATAAAAAGGCAATAACGAATACGACTACTATTAATCCGACATTGATAAGCATTTTCTTCAAATTCTGAGGATTTTTTATCATATTGATTAACGGCAGTACCAGAGCTAATAAAAGAGCGATTCCAGATAATATGTATGCCCATGTTAAGAACGTTGACAAACTGGCATAAGCAGCGTTATCACCTATATGTTTGTTATTAGCCGTCCAGTCTGCATCCATCGCACCCATGTTGAACATAAAATATACCAAAAGTACTATGGAAATACCGAATAGTAAATAAGGTAAATATTTTAATTTAAATATTTTACTCATGGTTTAATTATTTTTTAGATTTCACCAAAATGTCGATTAACGAAATAGAAGCATCTTCCATGTCAATAACCAACGAGTCGATTTTCGATACTAAATAGTTGTAGAACAATTGAAGGATAATAGCCACAATCAAACCGCCCACGGTGGTGATCAACGCCACTTTCATACCGCCGGCAACGATGGTCGGAGAAATATCGCCTTGTACTTCGATAGCGTCGAATGCCTGAATCATCCCGAGCACTGTTCCCAAGAACCCTAACATCGGGGCAATGGCGATGAATAATTGAATCCATGAAAGACCGCTTTCCAATTGGCTCATTTGTACTCCGCCGTATGATACAACGGCTTTTTCCACCATTTCAACACCTTCGTTCATGCGGCTCAAGCCTTGATAGAATATACTGGCAACGGGGCCTTTGGTGTTACGGCATACTTCTTTAGCTGCTTCCACACCACCTTGTTGCAAAGCAAATTCAATGCGCGACAATAATTTCTTCGTGTTGGTGCTGGCAAGGTTTAAGTAAATAATTCTTTCAATAGCAATTGCTAACCCAAAAATCAAACAGAGAAGAATGGTGGCCATAAAGCCGGCGCCCCCTTCAATGAATTTAATTTTCAATTGTTGGTGAACGGGAATGTCGGTTGCAACACTCAACGATTCTTGAGCAAAAAGATACTCGGCAGAAAAGACCATAAGCCCTACAACTGCCAAAAACAGGAACAGCTTTTTCATAAGTTTTTTATTAGTTTTGTTAAACATTTAAATTTATTTGTATTTTCTAATTGACTTCTACTGTTTTAATTTTGCGGAGAGAGTGGGATTCGAACCCACGAAACCCTTTTGGAGTTTACACACTTTCCAGGCGTGCGCCTTCGACCACTCGGCCATCTCTCCCGTTTTTAACGCTGGGCCACCTTATTGCCGCCGCCTTATCTTAACTATAAAGTAGTTTAAAACAGGAGCGCAAGATACAAATAAAATTTCAATTAGCAATTACAAAATAGTGATTTCTCCTCTGTATGGGATTAGCATTTCTTTCTTAATTTTTTGATTTTCTTTATATTGAGCCAGTAAAAATAGTAATTTGGTAACCGCCGTTTCGGTGGTGCAATCGTGCCCGCTGATAACACCTGCTTTTTTCAACGCCAAACCGGTTTCGTATTTTTCCATTTCCACGCGGCCGGCTTGGCATTGCGACACATTTACAATCACCACGCCGCGGTCGCAGGCTTCGCGAAGCGCTTCGATAAACCATTCGAAAGTAGGTGCATTGCCGGCTCCGTATGTTTCCAATACCAGCGCACGGAGGCCTTCGGTCTGAAGTATGCTGTTTATCAATGCTTTTGATATGCCGGGGAATAATTTCAGAATCGCGATATTAGAGTCTAATTGCGTGTGAATTTGTAAGGTTTTTCCCCATGTTTCGGGATAATGTATCGCCGAGGTGTTGAAATGGATATGTACGCCGGCTTCGGCCAATACCGGATAGTTGGGCGAGCGAAAAGCGCGGAATTGCTCGGCATTGTATTTGATGGTGCGGTTTCCGCGATACAGTTGACTGTCGAAAAATACGCAAACTTCCGGCACCAACGGCCGTCCGTCTTTTTGTGCGGCGGCAATTTCTATGGCCGAAATCAGGTTTTCCATACCGTCGGTGCGCAGCATTCCTATAGGTAATTGGCTGCCGGTAAATACTACCGGTTTTTCCAGATTTTCCAGCATAAAACTAATAGCCGAAGCAGTGAATGACATAGTATCAGTACCGTGCAATACCACAAAGCCATCGTAATGTTCATACTGCTCTTTTATCAGTTGGGCGAGCCGTATCCAGAATTCCGGTTGTGCTTCCGATGAGTCGATAATCGGGTCAAACGTAATGGTGTCGATGCCGAAGCCGAATTTTTTCAGCACCGGCACTTCTTCCGAAATCTGGCTGAAATTGAAAGGCGTGAGTGCGCCGGTCTCATGGTTTTGTTTCATACCGATGGTTCCGCCGGTATAAATGATCAATATGGAAGGGGTTTTAGGCATGTGTTTAATTGTTCAATGTTTGTTGTTTAATGTTTTCCTCGTTCTCGCAATGACCGCGTTTTTGTCTTTTTACCCTTGTCCCCTTGTCCCGTTTACGGATTCTTCGCTTCGCTCAGAATGACAAAGCGTATCATTCGTTTACAAGTTAAGCAGCGCAGTTGCATTTTTCGTAGTGATGTCCGCTACTTCTTTTATGCTCGTTTCTTTTATCTCGGCCACTTTTTGCGCAATCAGCGGGATGTAACTGCTTTCGTTGCGTTTTCCGCGATAAGGCGCCGGCGTGAGCCAGGGTGCATCGGTTTCCAAAACAATACGACTAAGGTCGATATTTTTCAGGACATTTACAAGCCCTGCATTCTTAAACGTAACCACGCCGCCGATACCTACTTTAAAATCGCCATAGTGCTGGATGCGTGTATATGTTTCGATACTGCCCGAATAAGCGTGAAAAATACCGCGCAAGGGTAAACTTTTCACCTTATCCAATACCTCGAAAATTTCGTTGAACGAATCGCGGGCGTGGATAATAACAGGCAAATCGTGTTGCGCTGCCCAACGAAGTTGTGTTTCAAAAACCGTGCGTTGCTCCGCCATAAATTCTTTGCTCCAATAACCGTCGATACCGATTTCGCCGATAGCGGCAAATTTTTCGGGAGTGGATAATTGTTGTTCGACAAAATCCAGCTCCTCTTTCCAATTTACTTTTACAGATGTGGGATGCAATCCGATGCACGGGAAACAGTTTTGGGGAAATTGCGCAACGGTTTGCATCATGGGTTCGAACCATGCGCGGTCAATGGCCGGGAGGATGAATTGCTCCACGCCGCTTTGTTGGGCGCGGGCTACGACTTCCGGCAAATCGGGCAAAAATTCTTCGGCATATAAATGCGTATGAGTGTCGATAAATTTCATCATTTCAAAGCGTATTGCTTGCCGGGTAATGTTTTTACAATCCCGCTGAATTCTAAATTTAATAAGATGGAAGAAAGGCGTGCCATCGGGATATTTGTGGCATAGCTCAGCGTGTCGATGTTTTCCGTTTCTACTTTCTTCAATGTGTTTACAATCAGTTGTTCTTCTTCTGTCAGCTCATGGAACAACGGCAACTGTTTGGGTATTTTTGGCGCGCCTTCGGTTGACCAACCTAAGGCGTATTCAATGTCGGCGGCGCTTTCTACCAGCGCCGCTTTGTTTTGTTTGATGAGTGCGTTACATCCTTCGGAAAAGCTATCGTTTACCCGGCCGGGAACGGCCAGCACATCGCGGTTGTACGACATGGCGATATCGGCCGTCACCAGGGCGCCGCCTTTAGCGCCCGACTCTACAATCAACGTGGCGTCGGACAAGCCGGCGATAATGCGGTTGCGTTTCAGAAAATTTTTCCGGTCGAGCGGCGTTCCCGATAAAAAGTCGCTGACACACGCGCCCTGTTCCGTGATTTGTTTGGCATAACTTGCATGTGTCGAAGGATAAATTTTATCCAATCCGGTAGCCATTACGGCCACTGTTTCTAATTTATTTTGCAAGGCTGCGCGATGTGCACAAATGTCGATGCCATACGCCAGCCCGCTTACGATAACGACTTTGTGCCCGCGTTCGGCTAATTGAGCAACTATGTGGTTGCATATTTCATGTCCGTAGTTGGTAGCGCGGCGTGTACCCACAATACTAATAAACTTTTGTTGATTGAAGTTGATGTTCCCTTTTACAAACAGCACCACCGGACTGTCTTCGCATTGACGTAGGCGTTCCGGGTAATTATCGTCCGTGTAACACAGTGCGGCGATATTGTTTTTTTCGATATATTTCAATTCCTGTTCGGCGCGTTGCAACACGTTTTGCTGCACAATCTCGCGTGACAGCATATCGCCTACGCCCGGAATTTTTTGCAGGCTTTTTTGTTTCTCCGTGAATACGGCCTCCGCGCTTCCGCAATAGGCAATCAGCCGTTTGGCCAAAATACTTCCTACTCCCGGAATTTGTTCAATGGCAATGTAATATAGAAGCCCCCCTGCTCCCAAAACTTGTCCCGATAGGTCGGGAGGTGGAGCAGGAGAAACCAGGTTTATATCTTGATTATTGCTTGACATGTTGAAAATGTTTCTTTGGCACACCTTGTCATTCTGAGCGAAACCCGTCATTGCGAGGACGAAGCAATCTTAAAATCAAAATTTTGGAAAAGATTGCTTCGTCCTCGCAATGATGCGCTTTGCGCCATTCATCGCTTATAATTCATCACTCATCGTTAAGTTCCCCCTTTGGGGCTTAGAGGGCTTGTCTTTACATAATCATCATGGCATCGCCGTACGTGCCGAAGCGGTATTTTTCTTTTACGGCCACTTCGTATGCTTTCATTACATGTTCGTATTCGCCGAAAGCTGTTACTGCCATCAAAAATGTAGAGTACGGCAAATGGAAATTACTGATTAAGCGATTGGGAACGGCAAAATCATAAGGAGGAAAAATAAATTTATTGGTCCATCCGTCGAAGGGTTTTAAATAGCCTTGTGTGGTAACGGATGATTCAATAGTGCGTAGCACCGTAGTGCCCACTGCGCAAATATTTTTATTATCGTCTTTTGCTTTGTTTACCGCATCTGCTGTTTCTTCGGGAATAATAATTTGTTCCGAATCCATTTTGTGTTTGGTAAGGTCTTCCACATCAATGGTACGGAAGCTGCCGAGGCTCATGTGTAATGAAATTTCGGCAAATTTTACGCCTTTGATTTCGAACCGTTTCATCAACTCGCGGCTGAAGTGCAGGCCGGCGGCCGGAGCGGCCACAGCGCCTTCGTGCTTGGCGAAAATGGTTTGATAACGTTCGGTATCAATCGGCTCTACTTGTTTGCGCACCCAACGCGGCAGCGGCATTTCGCCTAAACGGAAAAGCGTGCTTTTAAATTCTTCATACGAACCGTCGAACAGGAAGCGTAACGTGCGCCCGCGCGAAGTAGTATTGTCAATTACTTCGGCTACCAGCGCGTCGTTGTCTCCAAAATATAATTTATTGCCGATACGGATTTTGCGGGCAGGGTCCACTAATACATCCCACAAACGTTGGTCGCGGTTGAGTTCGCGTAACAAAAACACTTCGATTTCCGCGCCGGTTTTTTCTTTATTCCCATAAAGGCGTGCCGGGAAAACCTTGGTATTGTTGAAAATCAACAAATCGCTTTCGTTGAAATATTTCAGGATGTCTTTGAATACTTTGTGCTCGATTTTTCCGGTTTTGCGGTTCAGAATCATCAGGCGTGATTCGTCGCGGTATTTGGCAGGGTATTTTGCGATAAGGTCGGTCGGTAGTTTAAAATTAAATTGTGACAGTTTCATATATGTATAAAAAATTAAAAATGCCTCCTTTATACGCAAAAAGAATAGGAATGTTTCATTTTTAAGAAAATATTTTTATTAAATTCTCTAAATTCCACGCATTCAGCGTATTGAAATCTCCGCTTTGAGTGCGTTGCAGGCCGGTAAGGTGCCCGCCGCTTTGCAAGGCGGAGCCAAGGTCGCGGGCAAAGGCGCGTACGTAAGTCCCTTTGCTGCATTGCAGGCGCACAGTGATTTTTGGCAATGCAAACGAACATAATTCCGCTTCATATATTGTAATTTCGGCCGGTTTCATTTCCGTTTCCTTTCCGGCGCGCGCCAGTTCATACGCCCGTGTGCCGTCGATGACTTTGGCCGAGAAAACAGGCGGAACCTGCGCTTGTGTGCCGATGAATTTTTGCAACGTTGCTTCTACGGCTTCGCGGGTAATATGTTCGAACGGGTAGCGTGTATCGATTTCTTTTTCCAAGTCGAATGAAGGAGTAGTGGCGCCTAATTCGATTTCGGCGAGATATTCTTTGGCTTCGGCTTGCAGCGCTTCGGCCTGCTTGGTGGCTTTCCCCACACAAACCAACAGTAGTCCCGTAGCCAGTGGGTCGAGCGTGCCGGCATGTCCCACTTTAATATTTTTGGTACCGGTATATTTTTGCAGGGCGAATTTTACTTTGCGCACCACATCGGCCGAAGTCCATCCATAAGGTTTATCAATGGGAATCACGACTCCGTTCAGGTAATCGTCGGTAATGAAATGTGCGTCGGACGTGAGGATTTGATACATTATGATTTTAATTCCTTTCTTGCTTTTGTTGAAGGCAAATAATTTTCAGTCGATACCACTTTTTCACCCGTTTCTTTTTCCAATGCTTTTCTTGCATCGCCGGCAATTTTTCCTCCTTGTTTTGCTACTTCTTTATTTTGTTTGAGTCCTGATGGATTTTTCGTTTTTACAATGGCTGTGGTAGAGGCTTCTCCCAACATGGAAAAAATTAGTTCAAGGTCTGTCATGTGGTCGCGCAGGTTTTGACTTTTCAGGCCTTTTATTTTTTTATAATCGGAAGGAATCAACCCAAATGTCGCTTTTGATATTTCAGCCGTAAGAATAGCGTATTCCTGTTGTTCTTTGACACCCCTGTTTTTCCATTCTTCCGTTAGCTCTTCACGTATGGCAATACTTCGCATACGTTTTTCAATCCAATCGTCGGGATAGCCTTTTAATTGGTAAAGTTCCCTTGTCCGTTGCGTTGCTAATTCGGGATTTTCAATTTCGTCCAACCGGTCGGCTCCTACTTGTGCCAGCCATAATTTAAAAGGTTCTGCTTTGGGCGAAGGGATGGATTGTATAATGCGTAAAAGACCCTTGGCATTGGCACATCCCATTTTTTGTTTTCCGCCAGCAGTATCTACCGAAAGGGTAGGTACAAATTGTACCCATCCTTTAGATAATTCTTTATCCCTCAGTCGCATGCGCTTGACATATTGCTTAGGGTCACTACTGTCGGTTAATGCAGCAATTACATCTTCCACTACAAAATACCAAACTCCCTCTATTTCATCCCAAATAGATCTTATTTTTTTACTTTCAAACAGCTTGATATTACTCATAATGCTTACATTTATTTTCTCAGATTTGATGCATTAGCATGGAATTTTTCCCACCCTTTTGGCATGCCGACCGCCTTCGAAATCGGTGGCTAAAAATGTATCGATGATGTGAACGGCCGTGGTGTTATCGATAAAGCGGGCGGGCAGCGTGCAGATGTTTGCATCGTTGTGTTTGCGTGCCAATGCGGATAACTCCGGCGTCCAGCAAATCGCCGCGCGAATACCTTGATGTTTATTCAGCGTAATACTGATGCCGTTCCCCGAACCGCACAATGCAACAGCGATATCTACTTCTTTTTTTTCGACGGCAGTGGCCAAGGGATGCGCGACATCGGGATAATCCATGCTTTCTGCCGAGTGTGTCCCGAAATCGTTTACCGTATAACCTTGCGATTGCAAATGCTTTTTCAGCAGTTCTTTCATTTCGTAGCCGGCATGGTCAGCGGCCATGCCGATAATGTTGTATTTCATAATTTGATGTTTTTGTAAACCAAAGTGCCTGTTGTCATTCTGAGCAAAGCGAAGAATCTATGTTTTGAAAATTTTCCCTATCATTACAGATTCTTCGCTTTGCCCAGAACGATAAATTATCAAGAGTTGTAAAACATAAATCTATATAAGTTTAACAATATCTCAATTTCCTTTTATCAATTTCTTCCAACACGCATTACTTATGTAGTAAAACAACGGCATCGAAAGAAATCCTAATACTACGTCTATCAAATAGTGTGCCTTAATGTACACGGTGGACATGGCCAGCAATATGGAAAGCGGCAAAATCCACCAAAATAGTTTCCGGCCGTATTGCCACAAAAGCGTCATGTACGTAAGCATAATGCCGATGTGCGAACTGGGTACGGCGCCGGTCGGTTTCTCTCCGTTCTCGTGCAAAAATAATAAGAATTTCCGCATCGGGCCTAATACCGGTATGGCGGTGTCGTGGTCGAACACGTAGAACTGCGGGCCTTGCACCGGAATTATGATAAAACAAATATAGTACAAAAAGAAGGTGCAAAGAATAATAAATGTGGCTTTGTACACCTGCTGCCTGTTGCGGAAATAGATGTACAGCACGGTTCCGATGATGGCGAAAAAGAAAGAGAAATAGGCGAAATTCATCAACTCGTTGAACCACGCATAAGGCACGGCTTCGCTAAACACCGTGCTGGGTTGGCAGCCGAACAGCCACTGGTCGATGCCGATAAAAACCGGGTCGAGATCGGAAAAAATAAATTCGTTGAAGTAATACGTTTCCGGATACCAATAAGGAATAAACGCTAACGGAAGTATCTGCCGAAGGAACGGAAAAAACGGGCGTTGAAATTTTTGATGAAGGAAAACCAACAATGCCATGCCGGCAAAAATAGCGGCACGCGCCCACAGCAAATCGCCCGCAGCGTTTTCTTTGACACGGTTCCATCCTGCAATGATGTAGATAGCTGTGGCAATTCCGTAAACCAAGGTAATGATTTCGACAGGATATAGTTTGATTTTTTTCAACGCAACCATTTTTGTTCTTTGTACCATTTAATAGTTTCCTGCATGGCTTCGGGCAAGCGGTGCAGCGGAGTAATATGTAATTCGTCGTGCAGCGGCGCTGTTTTGCAAATCCAGTTACGGGCGCTCACAATGTTGTATTTGTCTTTGTTCAGTATGTTGCACGATTTTCCGAACCATCCGTATATCGTGTCGAGCGCATAGGCCAGGCCTTTTATCGTCCATAGGGGAAAAGTGATAGGAAGTACGATTTTTTTCTTCAAACACTTTTTGATGATAGCGGCGTATTCTTTCAGCGTCCATACATCGCCGTCGGCTACGAAGTAAGTGCGGCGTACGATGGGCGATTCCAGCGCAGCAAACACCGTCCGTGCGGCATCGTGGGCATGCGTGAATGTGAGGTATTGCGGCGAAAATCCGAGAAAGGGAGCAAAACCATGACGAATAAACCGCACATATTTTATAAATCCGCGGTCGCGTGGACCGTAAATACCCGTAAGGCGTAGCGAGATATAGGGAAAATCCGGCAGCGATTCTAAAAATAATTCCGTTTCGCGTTTACTTTTTCCGTAAAATGTGTCGGGGCGCGGCGTGTCGCAGTATTGAATGGGTCGTGGCGAGCGCGTGTCGCCGGAACCCATGGCCGAAAGGCTGCTGATATAAACGAATTTCTTCGGCACTATGCCGGCCGCTATCAAGGCATTGACAAGATTTTGGGAATATTCGCAATTGATGCGGAAAAAATCGTCGGGGCGGCAAGCGTTAATAATTCCGGCACAATGCACTACATAATCGAATATTACGCCATCGGATTTTAAGTGCAAAAATTGTTCGGTCAGTTTTTCTTTGTCCGGAAAGTGCAGGTTGATGAATTGTATGCGCGGGTCTTGCAGAAATTCGCGATTGCTCGACGGACGGATACCGGCATACGGGACGTAGTTTTTTTTCAGTGCTTCATCTACGATATAACTTCCCAAAAAGCCATTAGCGCCGGTTATCAGAACATTCATTATTTATTTTTTAGTGAGCTAAATCGTATGCTTGATATAGCACCGCCTGCGCGAGAAAAATTGTTTTTCATAATTGTCCCAAATGCCCACGGCGTTGGCGTTTTCTTCCAGTTGTTGACTCGAAATAGCGATTTTCACGCCATGTTTGATATACGATTCGTTCATCGACACGTAATACAGCGAGTGAATGCCGCGGTGCTGCCATTCGGGCAACACGCCGTTGAAATACAAATCGATCGTGTCGTATTTGCGTAATGCTTTCAAAATATAGAGAAATCCGAACGGGAACAATCGTCCTTTTGCTTTCTGAAAAGCGCGCGACAACGAGGGCATGCTTAATCCGAAGCCTACTACATTTTCATTTTCATCAATGATAAAACAAACTAATTCGGGACGGACAAAGGGGATGTAATTTTTAATGTAGTACCGGATTTCTTCCGGATTCATTTTTACAAATCCGTACAACCCTTCGAACGCCTCGTTAATCGTGTCGAAAAGTTTTCCGGCATAAGGCAGGATTTGCTTTTTCGATGCAAAAATGTTTGTCCGTAATTTATATTTCTGACTGATGAGGCAGTTGATGCGTTTCACTTTTTCGGGCACCGGCTGCGAGGCGTTGAACTTGTATTGCAACCAGTCGGCGGATTTTCCATAGCCGTGTTTTTCTAAATGCCGCCCATAGTATGGCTTATTATACGGATTGATAATGGTCGCTACTTCTTCGAAACCTTCTACCAACATACCTTCGGGGTCGAAATCGGTGAAGCCGAGCGGCCCGTGCACGCCTTCCATTCCGTGCTTTTTGCCCCATTCTTCCACCGCTTTCAGCAGCGCGCCCGACACTTCTTCATCATCAATAAACTCAATCCAACCGAAACGTGCCAGCTTATTGTTCCAACGCTCGTTGGCGCGCGGACTGATAATTGCCGCTACACGCCCCGCAATTTCGCCGTTTTTATACGCTAAAAAATAGCTTGCAATAGAATGTTTTTGCGATGGATTTTTTTCTTTATCGAATGTTTTCAGATCGTCGAATATCAATGGTGGCACCCAATAAGGGTCGCCCTTGTATAACTTGAACGGAAATTTTACAAATTGCTTGAGCTCGCGCGAACTCGTCACTTCTTTTATGTTTACCATTTTTAGGTTCGAGATTTTATACAAAGATAATGTATTTTTGAAATTTGATTGAAAAAAAGAGATATGTAAAAATGAA
>JAVBOD010000067.1:0-10239 GCA_031551045.1 Bacteroidales bacterium | reverse complement strand
AAAAAAAAGTCTAAATTTGTCGATTATTAAGAAATAGCTTTAAAATTTTAAAAATATGAAAAATATCGACTGGAAAAACTTGCCATTCGGCTACCTGAAAACAAATTGCAATGTTCGGGCTTATTACAAAGACGGAAAATGGAGCGATTTGGAAGTATGTGAGTCCGACGAAATTTCCATTTCTATTGCCTCTTCGGCATTACACTATGGGCAGGAATGCTTTGAAGGCATGAAAGCGTTCCGTGGGAAAGACGGTAAAATCCGTATTTTCCGTCTGGAAGAAAATGCAAAACGTATGTATCAATCTGCCGAAGGCATTATGATGCAACCGGTGCCGGTTGAATTATTTTCCGAAGCCTGTATCAAAGTACTGAAATTGAACGAAGATTTTGTACCGCCCTATGAAAGCGGCGCCTCGCTTTATTTTCGTCCATTCCTGATTGGTACGGGGCCGCAAGTGGGCGTAGCTCCTTCCAAAGAATACACGTTTATCGTATTTGTTACTCCCGTGGGGCCTTATTCAAAAACAGGCTTCAATCCCATTGACATGCAACTGGTGAAAGATATGGACCGTGCTGCGCCGCTCGGAACCGGCCGCTACAAAGTGGGCGGAAACTATGCTTCGTCGTTGCGCGCTTCGGAACGTGCCAAAAAAGAAGGCTTCAACTTGGTGCTTTTTGCCGATGCCGCCGAACGTAAATACATAGACGAAGCGGGCCCGGCTAATTTCTTTGGCATCAAAGGAAATAACTATATTACTCCAAAATCGGACTCTGTGCTACAATCCATTACGAATATGAGCCTGCGCCAAATTGCAGCCGACCTTGGTTTGGTCGTCGAGCAACGCCCTGTTCCTATTGCCGAGTTGCCGGAGTTTGAGGAAGTAGGAGCGTGTGGTACGGCTGCCGTGATTATGCCTGTTAAGAAAATTGTAGATAGGGCAACAGGGAAAGTTTATGAATATTGTAAAGATGGGAAAGCCGGTAAAATATCGACAAAGCTTTATGATACGCTTCGCGCTATCCAATATGGCGAAATCGAAGATAAACATCAGTGGAATACGTTGGTAAACTAATCATCACAAAATTAAACGGAAAAAGGCTGAATTTGTAATTCGGCCTTTTTTCGTATTTTTGTAGAATTAAACTTGGCTTTCTGGGATATTATACCTAAAAGAATGAAAGAAACAATTGCAATATTAACGGGGGGAGGGCCGGCTCCTGGCATGAATACCGTAGTCGGTAGTGTGGCTAAACAATTTTTAAATCATGGTTATCGGGTGATTGGATTACATAAAGGCTATAGCAGCTTGTTTATGGAAACGCCCGGTATGATGGAAATAGATTTCCGGGCAGCCGACGATATGTTTAACAGGGGGGGCTCTATTGTTCTAATGAGCCGCTATAAGCCTTCGGAAGAAGATTTTGAAAAGCGTTTCAATTTACAATTTTTTAAAGACAACAATATTAAACTTCTGGTAACGGTTGGTGGCGACGATACGGCTTCAACAGCCAACCGGGTAGCGAAATTTCTGGAAGACAAACAATATCCGATAGCTAATATTCACGTTCCGAAGACAATCGATAATGACCTTCCGTTGCCGAATAACATGCCGACATTCGGTTATGAATCGGCAAAGACCGGCGGAACGGATATTGCCACGGTGGTTTACGAAGATGCCCGCACCAGCCAAAATTGGTTTATCGTATCGGCGATGGGGCGCTCGGCAGGGCACCTCGCTTTTGGGATAGGAGTAGCGTGCCATTACCCGATGATTGTAATTCCCGAGATGTTTAACAGGACAACTATTACGATAGAAAAAATTGTAAACCTGGCGCTTTCCTCCATGATTAAACGTAAGCTCATGGGCACGGAATACGGTGCGGTGATTATCTCCGAGGGTGTATTTCATGAGTTGAGCGATGATGAAATCAAAAAAACGGGCCTGCACTTCAGTTACGACGAACATGGGCATCCGGAGTTAGGAAAAGTAAGTAAAGCCCACCTTTTTTGTGATTTGGTAGAGCAACAAATTACCAAATTAAAACTTAAAGTAAAATGCCGCCCGGTGGAAATCGGTTACGAAGTGCGTTGCAAAACCCCGATTGCCTATGATCGCGAATACTGTACATTGATGGGATTGGGAGTATATAAACTTTTTCATGCCGGCCATACCGGATGCATGGTGTATATTGATAGTAACGGAGATTCTCATCCGCTATTTTTAGCAGATTTACAGGATTCGAAAACAGGGAAAATCCCTCCTCGGTTAGTACATATACATAGTGAAAGAGTACAATCCATCATTAGGAATATGATGCACTTTATTACGCCTTCCGACTATGAAAATGCGAAGCAATATGTACCTAATCCGGAAAATTACGATATGTATAAAATTTTAAACTGGTAACATGTTTAAGAAGTTCCGATTAAAATATGCCGAAAAATCATTAAAAAAGGAAATGCAAAGCCTTAACCGGCAGGTGTATTTTCAAAATTTTAAGACGGCAAAGCAGGTAGGAATTGTATTTCTGCAAAATGATAATTTTAATACAGCCTTTAATGATTTGCTTACTTTTTTCAATATCAACCGCATTAAAGTAAGCGTGATGACCTATACTCCCGTACGGCAAATACCCTCGGATTTTTTAATTACGCTGAACAGATTTATCTTTTGTAAACGGGACTTGAATTGGTACTATAAACCAACTCCCAAAGAGGTGCGGCAATTTATAGATACGCCGTTTGACATGCTTATCGACTTTTCTGCCCACAAAGAATTCCCTTTGCACTACATCGTTTCTCTTTCTAAAGCCCATATGAAAATCGGGAGAAATACCTACCCGTCAAATCCCTATGATTTTGTGGTGGCTGTTTCGGAAAACGATCAGGATGCTTTTTATATCGAACAAATCAAACACTATTTGGAACATATTGTAATTAAAAAATAATGGACGATTTTTATTGGGAAGAACAATATGAGCCTGATGCCGAGACTCAAGATATTGTGCGGCGATATGAGAATATGCTTCAGCAAAAGAATGCCGCTTTCTTGGAAGAAGAAGAATTTGAACTGATCATCGAGCACTATTTGAGAACGAATAACCTTCCGAAAGCAGGAGAAGCCGCCGATTATGCCAGCCGTACGTATCCCTTATCGAATGAAATAAAGTTGCGCCATGCGCACACATTGCTGGTTCGCGGCGATGCCTATAAAGCCATGCAATTATTGCAGGCATTGGAATATGTGAGTATCAACGATCCTGATGTGTTCTTTCTTAAAGCACGTGCATACATCCAATTAGGGAATGTGAAAGAAGCAATATGTTATTTTGACAAGGCCGTGCGTGAAGCAACGGACGGAGCTCTTCAATATGCATACGACGCAGCCTTAGAGTTAATGGATATGCAGGATTATGCGGCCGCATTGCGTTACCTGAAACAGGTACAGGAAAAAGAAACGGAGGAAGTGGAAATATTGAATGACATGGCTTTTTGTTACGAGCGATTGGATGAGTTGGAAAAAAGCGAAGAAATGTATGTTCGATACCTGCAGGAAGAACCATTCAACGACAATGCCTGGTATAATTTAGGAACGGTTTACGGCCGGCAGAAAAAATTCGAAGAAGCGGTGAATGCTTTCGGATTTGCGATTACTACTAACGAAGATAACGGATCTGCATATTTCAACTTGGCGATGACTTACATGCATCTCCAGCGTTATACGGAGGCCGCTAATACTTTTAATGAATTTCTGACAAAAGAACCTGAAACTCCTTATACGTATTGTTTGTTGGGCGAATGTTACGAACAATTGGCGCAGTTTGACGAGGCTCTGGAGGTTTATCGGAAAGCATTGGATGTGAATGCCGATTTCGGCGAAGCATACTTTGGAATCACCATGGTTTATGTGGCTACCGATAGATTAGACGAAGCTATGAATACAATTATTGTGGCCTTGAAAAAGAATCCGGAAAATGCCGATTATTGGTTCGAATATGGAAAAATATTACGCGGAAAAGGATGTGCGAAAGAAGCGCTGATTGCTTTTGAGAAAACGGTAGAATATAACCCATATGATACGGAAGCCCTGGCAAACATAACAGAACTTTGGGAAGAAATGCGGAATAATAAACTCACTTAAATAAAGACAAAAAAATCATGGAGCAGGAAAAACGAACTTTTTTATCGTATATGGTTATTGCCGTGAAAGGCCTGTGTATGGGAGCAGCCGATGTGGTTCCGGGAGTGTCGGGAGGAACCATTGCTTTTGTTACGGGCATTTATCAGGAATTGATAAACTCTATTAAATCTATCAATTTTCAAGCTTTTAAACTACTTTTTCAAGGGCGTATTGCCGCATTCTGGAAAGCAATAAACGGAACATTTTTAGTGGCTGTTTTAACGGGTATATTGGTCAGTGTTTTCAGCTTGGCCAAACTGATGGTTTATTTATTACACACATTTCCTATTCCGGTGTGGTCGTTTTTCATGGGACTAGTGGTGGCTTCGGCCATTTATGTGTTGAAGGATTTGAAGAAGTGGAGCTTTTGGGATGTATTGATGCTTATTGTGGGAGTGGCAGTGGCCATAATTATTTGTAAATTATCGCCAACAGAAACGCCCAATGCTTATTGGTTTATTTTTCTGACGGGAGCCATTGCCATTTGTGCCATGATTTTGCCCGGCATTTCAGGCAGTTTTATTATGTTGCTCTTAGGGAAATATCTTTTTATTATGGCGGCGGTATCGGAGTTCAATGTGCCGGTATTATTGGTGTTTGCTATGGGCGCTATTATCGGTTTAATTTCGTTTTCGCATCTTTTGTCATGGTTGCTGAAAAAGTATTACAATCTTACGGTTTGTCTTTTAGCCGGTTTTATGTTGGGTTCTATTGAAAAAATTTGGCCATGGAAAGAAATTATTTCGGAAACGATGCAAAAAAATATTTTACCGGGAGATTATACGGCAATCACCGGCCAGCCCTCTCAGTTGGGAGTGGCATTACTTTTTGTGGCAATTGGTTTTATCATTGTATTTGGAGTAGAGTTTTTGGCTAAACACGTACAACGAAAGACGCATATGGACATCCCTCAGTAAATATGTGATTGTTGTGAATATCTAAAAAAATGTATCTTTGCAGTCCATTTCTAAAATAAAGGGTCCCGTAGCTCAGTTGGATAGAGCAACAGATTTCTAATCTGTGGGTCACAGGTTCGAATCCTGTCGGGATCGCCGGAAAAAACCTCGCTAAACAATAGGGAGGTTTTATTTTGTCATCGTATCTTCTTATTCACAAACATCCACCACGTAAATAGTACTACACCCTTGGCAATGCTACTGATAGCGATAGCCCACCATACGCCGGAGAGGCCCATGCGCGGAGCCATGAAAAGCGCCAGTGGAATGCGTGCCAGATTCAAACCGATGCTGACAATGGCTGGAGGCAGCGTACGTCCCGTACCGTTGAAAATACCGGTAGTCGTCATTTCCAACATCATGAAAAGCTGCGACAATCCTACGATATACAAATAGTTGCCGCCCTCCGCAATATTTATTGGGTTAGGAACAAAGACAGAGAAAATTTCTTTTCCGAAAAATACAAAAGAAATGGTAACCAGCACGCCGAGCGACAACATGATGCTCAGCGTGTAGCGGAATGCTTGCCGGGCACGCGACATTTTACCCGCCGCATAGTTTTGTGCGGTGAAAGCGCCTAAGGCCGTAGAAAACCCCATCGAAGTATTCCACGTGATGCCTTCGATTTGCCCGCCTACCGTCTGGGTGCTCACTCCCACGTGCGAACCGTAAATAGAGGCTACGCGTGCCATGTAGGTATTGATGCTGGCAAAGAAAAAATTCATGATGGCCACCGGCAATCCTAATTTGAAAACGCGCGAGGTGAATGAACGGCGAAGTTTTACCAGCATCGGGAAACGGTTCAACACGCCATTGTGGCGCCGCATCTGCCATACGAAAAGCGTAAACACCAATGCTTGCGAAAGTACGGTAGCAATGGCCGCGCCTTGTGTTCCCATTTTCAATCCGAAAATGAACAACGGGTCGAGCAGCATATTGCAAACCAGCCCGCTTCCCGTGAGGTAGAACGGAATGTGGCTGCGCCCAACGCCATTGTATATGCCCGAAAAAGTTACCGCCAGAAAAGCAAAAGGAACGCCCAATGCTACAAGCTGCAAATAATTAATAGCTGTATTATTTACAATCGGTTCTAACTTAAAAAAAGAAAGGATGAGCGGAGCGCACGAGAGAAGCGTTGTCATTACAAGCAATCCGGCAATCAACCCGATAGTGGTAACGTGCGAAGCATAAGCCATGGCCGTGCGTTTCTTGTTCGCGCCGACAGCTTGACCGATGCTCACTTCTGCCGCTACTTTCGAAAGTACGGCGGCCGATGACGACAGCCAAATCAATATGCCAACAGCACCTACTGCTGCTACCGACTCGCTTCCCAAACGGCCGACCCATGCCATATCGGTAAGGCTGTAGGCCATTTGCACAAAACTCGTCGCCATGATTGGCAGCGCCAACGTGTAGAGTTGTTTCCAAATGGAGCCTTTGGTAAGGTCTTTTACCCCGTGGAGTTGTTCGTTATTTATTGTCGTTGTTTCCAATTTCTACGGTTGTGAGTTTTGTGCTTGTCATTCTGAGCGAAGCGAAGAATCTCTTCGTCATTGTCCCGCAGGGCGGGAAAGCAATCTATCCTATTACAGATTTTTCGCTTCGCTCAGAATGACAAGAGTTTCGTTTGTTATTTTGACACAAGCCCTAACAGAGTGAAATCATATTAGGGCTTGCAAAATTCTTTATATGCGTTTGTTTATGCCACTTTCATGCGTTCTATCGAGGAGCGGCTGATTTTCTCCTCGGCGTATTTTTTCGTAATGCGTAGTGTCTTGGTCGATTTCGACGGCAGTTCGTACATGGCGTCCATCATCACCGCTTCGCAGATGGAGCGTAAACCGCGTGCTCCTAATTTGTATTCGATGGCTTTGTCAACAATATAGTCCAGCGCATCATCATCGAATGTTACTTTAATATCGTCCAATTCGAACAAGCGGGCATATTGCTTCGTAATCGCGTTTTTCGGTTCCGTCAAAATAGCGCGTAACGCTTTGCGATCGAGCGGTTCCAAGTAAGTCAGAATCGGCAAGCGACCGATGATTTCAGGAATCAATCCGTATTTGCGTAAGTCGGCCGGAGCAATGTATTGCAACAAATTTTCGCGGTCGATGTGCGAGGTTCTGTTTGCAACGCCATAACCAACCACTTGTGTGTTGAGGCGTTGCGCAATTTTCCGCTCGATGCCTTCGAAAGCGCCGCCGCAAATAAACAGGATGTTTTTTGTATCGACTGCTATCAGTTTTTGCTCCGGATGTTTGCGTCCTCCTTGCGGGGGAACGTTGACCACCGAGCCTTCCAGCAGTTTCAACATGGCCTGTTGCACGCCTTCGCCCGATACATCGCGGGTAATCGACGGGTTGTCGCTTTTACGCGCAATTTTGTCGATTTCATCAATAAATACAATGCCTTTTTCGGCCAATGCTACATTGTAGTCTGCGGCTTGCAGCAAGCGCGAGAGAATGCTTTCCACGTCCTCGCCCACATAACCGGCTTCGGTCAATACCGTAGCATCGACAATGGTAAACGGAACGTGCAGCATGCGGGCAATGGTGCGTGCCAGCAATGTTTTTCCGGTTCCGGTTTCACCCACCAGCAGGATGTTCGATTTCTCGATATCCACATCATTCACCCCTTGCTGGATGCGTTTGTAGTGATTATACACCGCTACCGACAGGAATTTTTTCGCCTCGTCCTGCCCGATGACGTATTGGTCCAAAAAGTGTTTTATTTCCTTTGGTTTCAGCAACGGAACATTGCTCAACACTTTTGAACTTTTTGTGCGGTTTGCTTCTTGCACATAGTCCATGGCTTGCGTCACGCACATGTCGCAAATGGCCACGTCTTCACCGCGTATCAGCATACTGGTTTCGTGCTCGGGGCGACCGCAGAAAGAACAATATAATTCCGTTGATTTAGCCATGGTTATTTCTTATTCGCATTTATCAATATCTCGTCAATCATGCCATATTCCAACGCTTCTTTGGAAGTCATCCAGTAGTCGCGGTCGGCATCTTTTTCAATTTGCATGTATTCCTTGCCGGTGTGGTGTGCAATGATTTCGTATAATTCTTTCTTCAATTTTACGATTTCACGCGCCGTGATTTCAATGTCCGATGCTTGTCCTTCGGCGCCGCCCATCGGTTGGTGAATCATCACACGAGAGTGGGGGAGCGCCGAGCGGCGGCCTTTGTAGCCGGCAATCAATAGAATGGCGCCCATAGAAGCGGCCATGCCGGTGCAAATGGTAGCCACCTTCGGATTTACCAATTGCATGGTGTCGTAAATGCCCAATCCGGCCGATACGGAACCGCCCGGCGTATTGAGGTAAATTTGTACGTCTTTAGCAGCGTCAATTGATTCCAAGAATAACAATTGGGCTTGCACAATGTTGGCTACGTCATCATTAATAGGCACACCTAAAAAGATGATACGGTCCATCATCAATCGCGAGAACACGTCCATGGACGCTACGTTCAACTGGCGTTCTTCGATAATGGTAGGGTTGATATAACCGGCGTACATGCTGTTGTAGCGGTGCAATTTCAGGCTGCTGATGCCTAAATGGCCGGTGGCGTATTTGTTGAATTCGTTATTATTCATGATTTTCTTCTTCGTATAGTTTTTGGAGTTTCTCCATCGTTATTTCTTTGTTGTTTAGCGTTGCGTTTTCTTTAATATACGTAACAGCTTTGTCTTCCTGTACTTTTTCGTGGATACGGCGGAACTCTTTCTCTTTCGAAAGCAAGCTGTTTGCCAAATGGTCCACATGTTCGTCGGGGACGTTGTTCAGCCCGTACATGGAATATTGGTAACGCGCCATTTTGCGGGCATGTTCCATCAGGTCTTCATGTCCGATTTCCAAATTTTGGTCGCGCAGAATTTGTTGGTGAATCATTTGCCAGCGTAGGTCGTCGGCAAACTTCGGATAATCTTTTTCAATCATCTCCATACTTACCTTGCCGTCATTGGTGGCTAAGAGCCAACGTTTCAGGAATGCATCCGGAAGCTGTATCTTGGTTTTTTCCAGCAAGGCTTTGCGAGCATCGAACATAAAGCGGTAATCGGTTTCCTGTGCATATTCGCTACTGATGCGTTCTACTAATTTCGCCGTGAATTCGTCTTCGCTTTTTACCACGTCCGCGCCGAATAGGCGGTCGAACAATTCCTGGTTTACTTCGGCAGGCGTGAAGATCTTCACTTCTTTCACGATAACGGTGAAAACAGGCTCGATGGCTTCCAGTTCTTCTTTTTTTACTTTTAATAAGCCGGCCAAATCCGTTTCGTTTGTGAATGTTTTCTTTACATCCACTTCGAATTCGTCGCCTACTTTTTTACCTAAGAATGGTTTTTTAAGCGTCTTTTTCTCAATGGTTTTTAGAGAGACATACGTATCGGTAATCAGATTCTCGCCTTGTTTCAAATCCACTTTCAGGAACGATTCTTCGTCCGATTCGATAGCGTCTTCGAGTTTACCGTATTGACGCAAGATATTTTCTTTATATTTCTCCTTGTCCTCGTCGCTAACCGTAATAGTGTAGGAAGGAACCTTCACCGATTTCATGTCGGGCGTTTTGAACTCGGGCGCCAACCCAAAGTCGAACACAAATTCAAAATCGCTGCCTTCTTCCCAGTTTTGTTCTTTTTGCTCGGTTTCATTGGGAAGCGGTTCGCCCAGTAAAGTCAGTTTATTTTCTTCAATATATTTGTTGATGCCGTCGGACATCAGTTTGTTCACTTCGTCGAGCAGAATAGATTTTCCGTACATTTTTTGAATCAAGCCTATCGGAGCCATTCCCGGGCGGAATCCCTTGATTTCTGCCTTGCGGCGCGCTTCGCTCAATCCTTTTTTTACGAGCGGTTCATAATCTGCTTTCTCAATAGTGAGGGCTACGGTAGCGGTTAAATCTTCTAATTTTAGTTGTTCGACTTTCATATTTTAAATTTATTATTTTTTCAGGAAAAAAAGCAGAAAGCTCCGCGCCTTCTGCTTTCCATTAATTGTTTTAGTGCGGATAAAGGGACTCGAACCCCCACGCCTTTCGGCACCAGATCCTAAGTCTGGCGCGGCTACCAATTACGCCATATCCGCATTTGGGA
>JAVBOD010000080.1:0-14094 GCA_031551045.1 Bacteroidales bacterium | reverse complement strand
ATTTGAGGCTGCAAAGATATATATTTTTATTGAAGTACAATTACAAAAGTTTAAATATGATTATATTTGCTTGATTTAAAAGCCCGAAAGGACTTAAAACTTCTTTTTCTTTAAATCCGGGATGATGGAAAATTATTATGTGTATGTACTACAAAGCTTGAAAGATAAAACTTTTTATGCAGGACAAACGAGGAACTTACTAAAACGTCTTGAAGAGCATAACAGTGTGAATGCCCGTTATACAAAAAAAGGGCAGCCATGGAACATAATCTGGTCAAAAGAAGAAACATGCCGGAAAGATGCCATAATATTGGAACGTAAAATTAAGAAAAGAGGGATACGGCGATGTTTGCTGGACAATAATGTGCTGGAAGAATAAAAAACAGCAGGGGTGTAGTCACGCCTCCGGCGTGACGCCACGTTCGGGACGTGGAGGCCGTGTGTTCGAGTCACATCACCCCGACTAAAAAACCGGTAATACAAATGTATTATCGGTTTTTTTTCATGCAAAACAAAAATATTTTTTGTTTCTTTGTAAAAAATCGTACCCATGAAAGAAGATTTTTTACATTTTCTTTGGAAATTCGGCCTTTTCGAAAAAGAAAACGCACATACTACCACCGGCGAGCCGTTGGAAATTATTTCGGTGGGACAACACAACTCCGATGCCGGCCCCGATTTTTTTAATGCTAAAATAAAAATCGGAAATACACTATGGGCCGGAAATGTAGAAATTCATCGTGCCGCATCGGACTGGGAACGACATGCACATACCCATGATAAGGCCTACGACAATATTATCTTACACGTCGTTCAAGAAGATGATAAACCGATTTTCCGCACTGCCGGAACTCCGCTTCCCACTTTTATAATTCGCTACGATAAATCCATCGAACAACGTTATCGGGAATTATTAAACTCTACCGACTGGATTTCGTGCCAAACATATATCGGAAACGTTGACCTATTCCGTATCAAGCATTTTTTAGGACGTGTGTTAGTGGAGCGATTGGAACAACGCAATACGGCTATTTCCAATATCCTGAATACTACCAACAACAACTGGCACGAGGCGTTTCATCAACTGCTGTTCCGCTCTTTCGGTTTTGGGACGAATGCGTTACCGTTTGAACTGTTAGCCAAAGCTACTCCTTATAATGCGATAGCCAAGCATCGCGACTCGTTGCTCCAATTAGAAGCATTACTTTTCGGACAAGCCGGATTGCTGCAAGAAGGGGTACAGGATACCTATTACATTTCGCTGCAAAAAGAATATCACTTTCTGCAAACAAAATTCTCACTACGGCCGATAGAAACGCATTTATGGAAATTTTTGCGCATTCGTCCCGAGAACTTTCCTACTATCCGCATCGCACAGTTGGCACAATTACTACATACGTCCAACGGATTGCTCGACACGTTGCTTACTTGCCGCACCGCCGACGAAATTTATAAACTATTTGCTGTACAAGCTTCCGCGTATTGGAACACACATTATCTTTTCGGGAAAGAGACGGTCGAAAAATCAAAACCATTAGGCCTCTCATCAATACAACGTATTATTATGAATGCCGTGGCGCCTTTCTTGTTTGCATACGGACGTTATCACGGAAATGAAGAGGCCTGCGAAACGGCTGTTAATTTATTAGACACGCTGCCGGCGGAGAAAAATCACATCATCGATGGTTGGCTGCAGCTTGGAATAAAACCGCAAAATGCCTTTTACACACAGGCACTATTGCAGCTAAAATCCGCATACTGCGATAGCAAACGCTGCCTTTCATGCGCCATAGGAATTAGCCAATTAGCAAAAAAATGAAACGTCCATTTTTCTTCCTCCTTTTTCTGCTATACGCATTTCCGCTTATAGCACAAGAATCCGGCGATTTGGTTTTTATTGCCGACATTCAGGCGCCCACTTGGGCCGAAAAAATATCGCATAAAAAAGAACGTAATATTGAAGCGGCCGATTCGTTGCTCGGCCATCTATCGAAACAAAACTACCGTGCACTTTTTTTGTTAGGCGATTTGGTATCGCTCGGCTACAGCGATTCGGCGTGGGAACGTATCGACAAATTTCTCAACAAAACACGGGAAAAACTGATTCCGTCCTATGCCATCCCGGGAAATCATGAATATTTTTTGAGAAGCGAAAAAGGCATCAAAAATTTTCATCACCGTTTTCCATATGTCCCGCTTACCGGATATTACAAGGTGATTGATTCGTTAGCCGTCATCATGTTGAACTCCAATTTCAAAAAACTGAGCGATGAAGAAATCAACCGGCAGCAAGCTTGGTACCTCCGCCAGATGGATTCGCTGAACAAGGCGCCGGGAATAAAAGCGATTATTGTCTGCTGCCATCATTCGCCCTACACTAACAGCAAAGAAGTCGGCGTATCGGAAGAGGTGCAGGAAAAATTAGTGCCGGCTTACCTTGGCACTTCAAAAGCGGTGCTATTCCTCAGCGGACACGCTCACAGTTTGGAGCTGTTTGTGAAACACGATAAATATTTCATGGTCATCGGCGGCGGCGGCGGTGTGGCCCAGCCCATGAGAACAGGCGACAATAGCGCTTTTCACGACTTGATAAATGCCGAAAACAAACCTCGTTTTTTCTACTTGGTCGTAAAACAGAGCGGCAACGAATTACAGCTTTCGGCGAGTGGTTTTCAAACCAATAATTTTGAAAAAATAAGAAGCTACTCTGTGCTAAAATTACCATTAATAGAAAAATAATACCAAAATAATTCCCGCAAAAACTCTTTTAGTGACTTTCTTGTGGATATTTTTTTTTGACTACAAGGTGTTTTTTTGTATCTTTGAAACCTTGAAATTTAAAAATTAAATATCTCAATAATTATGAACAACGGATTTTTCAACATTGCAGCGCCGGCCAATGAACCGGTATTATCGTATGCGCCCAATTCCCCCGAACGGAAAGCCTTACTGGACATGTATAACAAAATGTATAACGAACAAATGGACGTTCCTATGCATATCGGCGGAAAAGAAGTGCGCACAGGACAAACCAAACCGGTGAATCCGCCACACGACCACCAACATGTTATCGGACATTATCACCAAGGAGGAAAAGAACATCTGCAACAAGCCATTGATGCCGCGTTGAAAGCCAAACCGGCCTGGGAAGCCATGCCTTGGAACGAGCGTGCGGCTATTTTCCTGAAAGCCGGCAACCTGTTGGCGACCAAGTACCGCAATATGTTGAACGCCGCCACTATGTTGGTGCAGTCGAAAAATGTGTTCCAAGCGGAAATTGACTCCGCTTGCGAATTGATAGACTTCTTG
The DNA here is from genome assembly GCA_031551045.1 of Bacteroidales bacterium. GTDB lineage: Bacteria > Bacteroidota > Bacteroidia > Bacteroidales > UBA932 > JAVBOD01. The sequence goes on along the minus strand of JAVBOD010000080.1, from coordinate 10,785 downwards.
CGTTACAACGTGCATTTCATGTCGGAAATTTATAACGAACAACCGGTTTCTACAACCGGCATGTGGAATCGCACCAACTACCGCCCGCTGGAAGGTTTTGTGTTTGCATTGACGCCGTTTAACTTCACCGCTATTGCCGGAAACCTTCCTACCGCTCCCGCCATGATGGGAAATACGGTCGTGTGGAAACCGGCCAACACCACCACCTATACGGCGAACCTTATCATGAAAATTTTGAAAGAAGCCGGATTGCCCGATGGTGTTATCAACCTGGTATATGTAAGCGGGAAAGACGCCAGCGAGGTTATTTTCCCTCATCCTGACTTTGCAGGTATCCACTTTACCGGTTCTACCGGCGTGTTTCAGGAAATTTGGAAAACGATTGGCAATAATATTCAGCAATATCGCTCGTATCCGCGCATTGTAGGCGAAACCGGCGGAAAAGATTTTGTGATGGTACATCCGTCGGCTTGTCCGAAACAAGTGACAGCCAATCTTATCCGCGGCGCCTTCGAATTTCAAGGTCAAAAATGCTCGGCTGCTTCACGCGCCTATATTCCCGAATCGTTGTGGGGAAAGGTTAAAGAGATGCTGTTAAGCGAACTGAAAACAATCAAGGTAGGCCCGCCCAGCGACACCGCTAATTTTGTGAATGCCGTGATTGACCGTGCTGCTTTCAAAAGCATCACCGGCTACATCGACTATTGCAAAACGGCTAAAGATGCCGAAATCATTGCCGGCGGAACGTACGACGACTCGAAAGGATATTTCATTCAACCGACCGTGGTAGTAACACGCAATCCGCATTTTAAGACGATGGAAGAAGAAATTTTCGGCCCGGTATTGACTATTTACGTATATAAAGATGCCGACTGGAACGCCACACTCGATTTAGTGAATACCACTTCGACCTACGCCCTTACCGGCGCCATTTTTGCCCGTGAACGCGCCGCCATTATCGAAGCAACACAACGCTTGGAAAATGCGGCCGGCAATTTCTACATCAACGATAAACCGACCGGCGCCGTAGTAGGACAACAGCCTTTTGGCGGTGCACGCGCTTCGGGAACCAATGACAAAGCAGGCTCCAAACTAAACTTATTACGTTGGGTATCGGCTCAAACCATTAAGGAAACCTTTGTAACAGCCGACGATTACCGCTACCCGTTCCTCGGATAAGGAGTTATTAAAAATACAAAAGGAAATTACAACGAGAAGCCGGGTTGGGAAAGCCCGGCTTTTTACGTATCTTTGCCCATGTAATTTTTTTGTATTGGAACTATGAAACGAACAGTATTACTTTTTTTAGTAGGGTTGATGATGGTCGGAGGCTCCTGTGAGCCAAAGAAAATAATACTCCTTTTCAATGAAAAAAATCTTCAGGGATGGAACTTTCAATTGGCAACAGATGCCATTCCCGTAGAACAGGTCTTCAACGTAAAAAAGCAAATCATACATATCACAGGAAAACCGCATGGCTACATGTACACCGATAAGGAATATGAAAATTACCGGCTGCATGTGGAATGGCGCTGGGTAGGCGAAGCCGTCAATAGCGGTATATTTTTACATGCCCAACCTTTCGATACGTTATGGCATGGGCTTCCTTTTCCCACAACTATCGAATGTCAATTAAAAACCGGCAACGCCGGTGATATCGTTTTATTAGGCGACGCCCGCATGGACGATATTCCCGAAGGAACTACCATCAAAGAAAAACAGCATCCGTCCAACGAAAAGCCGGCAGGAGAATGGAATCATGCCGACATTATCTGCCGCGGAAATACGATTACCGTTTATATCAACGGGCAGTTGCAAAATACCGCCACCGGCACCAACTATAGCAAAGGAAGCATCGGGCTACAATCGGAAGGAAGCGGCATCGAGTTCCGAAACATCACCCTTTCGCCATTCGACAAGCCTTGGAAGCATCGTAAATAAAGATTTCTACTACAACTTTTATTTTGGTTATCAATATCTTACATACTTATTCCATAAAAATTTTGCAGGAATGGAAAAATGTATTACTTTTGCAGCCCCAAACAAATTCCCTCATGGGATTGTTGATTGACATAATGGTCCGTTCATCTAAGGGTTAGGATTCAAGATTTTCATTCTTGCCATAGGGGTTCGAATCCCCTACGGACTACAAATATTAAAAGTAAAGACGTTGCGTGCAACGTTTCAACGATAAAAAATAAAATAAAATGGCTAATCACGCATCAGCAGACAAACGTCATCGTCAAAGCGAAACACGTCGCATACATAACCGCTATTATGCCCGCACTACCCGTAATGCTATCTCGGCATTGCGCAATACTACCGACAAGGCAGCCGCTACGGCGTTGCTTCCTAAAGTATCGGCAATGATTGATAAATTAGCAAAAATCAACGTTATCCACAAAAATAAAGCGGCTAACCTGAAAAGCGGCCTGACGGTTTACGTAAATAAAATCGCTTAATCAATTTAGATTTAACCGTGTTGAAACCTTTCCGGCAATGCCGGGAAGGTTTTTTATTTTGTGTATCTTTGTCCTATGATTGAACAACTCTTAAACAACCGCATATTAGTGCTCGACGGAGCCATGGGCACCATGATTCAAACGTTCGGGCTTACGGAAGACGATTACCGTGGCGCACGTTTTGCCCACTCGGAAGTATTGCTGAAAGGCAATAACGATTTGCTGACTTTAACACAACCGCAGATTATCCGTAATATTCATGAGCAATACCTCGAAGCGGGCGCGGATATTATCGAAACCAATACGTTCAACTCCAACGGCATTTCGCTGCTCGACTACGACATGGCGGATTTGGCCTACGAATTGAATAAAGCAGCTGCGTTGTTGGCACGTGAAGCCGCCGACAATTATACCGCCAAGAATTCCGAACGCCCGCGTTTCGTAGCAGGCTCCATCGGCCCCACCAACCGCTCGGCTTCCATGTCGCCCGAAGTGAACAATCCCGGACATCGTTCCGTTACGTTCGACCAGCTGGCGGCAGCATACGTGGAACAAGTAAAAGGTTTGTTAGACGGCGGTGTGGACGCATTAATAGTCGAAACAATTTTTGATACGTTAAATGCCAAAGCCGCATTGTTTGCCATAGAAACACTTTTCGAAGAACGCCAGAAACGTGTTCCCATCATGATTTCGGGAACGATTGCCGATGCCAGCGGGCGCACTTTATCGGGACAAACCGTGGAAGCATTTTACACCTCCTTGGCGCATGCACAACCGCTGAGCATTGGGTTGAATTGCGCATTCGGGGCGCTGCAAATGAAACCGTATGTGGAGGCGCTCGGGAAAATAGCCGCTTGCCGCATCAGCGCGCATCCCAATGCCGGCTTGCCGAATCAATTCGGAGGTTACGACGAGACGCCCGAAAGCATGGCTGCCGCCATCGAATCCTATTTGCGTGACGGCTTGCTGAACATCGTCGGCGGCTGTTGCGGTACTACTCCCGCTCATATCAAAGCAATAGCCGAAGTCGCCAAAAAATATACGCCGCATCAAATCCCGCCATCACAACACATCACTACGGTGTGCGGATTAGAAGCGTTGAAAATTTCCCGCGAAAATAATTTCGTGAATATCGGAGAACGCGCCAACGTGGCCGGCTCTGCCAAATTTGCCCGCTTGATTCGCGAAAAACAATATGAAGAAGCGCTGCACGTGGTACATGAGCAAGTAGAAGGCGGCGCGCAAGTGATTGACGTGTGTATGGACGATGCCATGCTCGATGCAAAAGCTTCGATGACGGAATTTCTGAACCTCATGATGTCCGAACCGGAAATCGCCCGCCTGCCGGTGATGATCGATTCCTCGAAATGGGAAGTGCTCGAAGCCGGATTGAAATGCGTGCAGGGGAAATGCATTGTCAACTCTATTTCGTTGAAAGAAGGCGAAGCGGAATTTATCCGGAAAGCAAAACTGTTGAAGAAATACGGAGCGGCGGTTGTGGTGATGTTGTTTGATGAACAAGGGCAAGCCGACACGTATGAACGGAAAACAGCCGTTGCCGAACGCGCTTATAATCTACTAACGGAGCACGTAGGCTTTGCGCCCGAAGACATCATTTTCGACCCGAATGTGCTGGCCATTGCCACCGGCATGGAAGAACACAACAACTATGCGGTTAATTTCATAGAAGCGTGCCAATGGATTAAAGCGCATTGTCCGCATGCAAAAATCAGCGGAGGCGTGAGCAACTTGTCGTTTTCGTTCCGCGGCAATAACGCTGTGCGCGAAGCCATGCATTCCGTATTTTTGTATCACGCTATTGCCGCCGGCATGGACATGGGCATTGTGAATCCCGGCATGTTACAGGTGTATTCCGAAATTCCGCCGGCCTTGTTACAGGCGGTTGAAGATGTAGTGCTAAACCGCAGCAACGATGCCACCGAAAAATTATCGGCATTGGCCGACAGTATGAAAAACAACACGGTGGTGCAGGAAACGAAAAAAGACGAATGGCGGAATCTTCCGGTAGAAGAACGCTTGGCGCACGCTTTGCTGAAAGGCATCACCGAATTTATTGAAGAAGATACGGCCGCTGCATTCCAACAATCAGGCAGCTCGCTCAACGTGATTGAAGGCCCGCTGATGAACGGAATGAACCGCGTCGGCACACTGTTCGGCGAAGGAAAATTATTTTTACCGCAAGTAGTAAAAAGCGCGCGGGTAATGAAAAAAGCGGTGGATGTACTGACTTCCTTGGATTTGAACAACACCGCCTCTCCCACGGCTAAAGCCGGCCGCATATTGCTGGCCACCGTGAAAGGCGATGTGCACGACATCGGAAAAAATATTGTGTCGGTCGTGCTGGCCTGCAACGGCTATGATATTATCGACCTGGGCGTGATGGTACCCTGCGAGAAAATCATCGAAGCCATTATTACGGAAAAACCCGATGTGGTAGGGCTGAGTGGCTTAATCACACCGTCGTTGGAAGAAATGATTCATGTTGCAAAAGCCATGCAACAAAACGGATTGAACATTCCGATATTCATTGGCGGCGCCACCACCAGCGCCATACACACCGCGGTAAAAATCGCGCCGGAGTACAACGCGCCGGTAATTCACAACAAAGACGCTTCGGATGCGGTACGTACGCTGGCCAATATCCGCCAACCGGAACAATGGGCGGTGTTTTATAAAGAGTTGAACGAAAAACAGACGCAACTGCGGGCGCAGAACGCCGCACAACAGGCACAGGCAAACTATGTGAGTTTGGAAGAAGCGCGGAAGAATAAATTGAAATTATAAGAACAAATGCCTTTGTCATTCTGAGCGAAGCGAAGAATCTTTTTTGCCGCCTGCTTTAGCTGACGGGGAATATTGGTTAGTGTATTCAATACGCGCGGAATAATTTTTCCCGTTGCAATTCAGACAGTGCTCCGCGCGTTATGCAAAGGTTGTATTTTTGAATCCGTCAGCTAAAGCAGACGGCAATTGAATGATTTACAAAACATGACACTAAAAAACATACCATTGACAGAACTTGTTCCGTTCATCAACTGGAGCTACTTTTTTGCAGCATGGCATGTAAGTGGCCGTTTTCCCGAGATTTTCAATCATCCCGAAAAAGGAGCGCAAGCCAAGGAATTGTATGACGATGCACAAACTTTGCTAAATAAAATCATCAATGAAAATTTATTGCACGTGCATGCCGTAGCAGGCATTTTTCCGGCTTGCTCCGACGAAGATGATATTGTAATTTACAACAATGAATTTCGCAAAGAAATAATAACCCGCCTGCCGCAATTGCGCAACCAACAAGCCTTAGCCGGCGAACCGAATTTGTGTCTGGCCGACTTTCTACTGCCGACAACGGCTGCTCAAGCTGATAAACTCGGATTGTTTGCGCTCACGTCGGGCATTGGATTAAATGAATTAATCCGTACGTATAAAGCGGCACACGATGATTACAACGCGATTATGGCAAAAGCGCTGGCCGACCGTTTGGCCGAAGCTTGTGCGGAATGGCTGCATCGAAAATTGTTCCGGGAATATGCTGTAATCAGTGAGAACAATCCTGATAAATTAACCGGTATCCGGCCGGCGGTGGGCTATCCCTCCTGCCCCGACCATTCTATGAAACGCGATATTTTCGGCCTTCTAAATGCAGAAAAAGAAATAGGCATCACGCTTACCGAATCCTACATGATGCTTCCCGAAACATCGGTATGCGGATTTATTTTCTTCCGTCCGCAAGCAAGATACTTTTCCGTTGGCAAAATAGATGCCCGGCAATTGGCCGACTACTCCGCCCGCCGCGGCATGCGCACAGGCGAATTGAAACGCCTGATGCCGGAGAATGTATTAGCGTAATACAAATCATGAATTTTTAGCACTACATTTCATAACCCGTCAGCTAATCCGCCTGAATGACAAAGCCGGACAAGAGCAGCCGGCAAAACAAAAAGCCCCGACAAAATTTGCCAAGGCTCTTAAAGATTGTTGCGCTACGCTCGCCCCCCGATTTATCGGGGCAAAATACGACTCGCTTTGCGACATTCATCGTTCATAACTCATCGTTATTATTTCGTTTTCCGTTCGCTGGTGTATGAAGCATTCAGCCCGCTCAACACGTCTTTGGTTATATTGAGGCTGCTGGCTCCTTGCATCACGGTATTGGTATTCCCGTTGGTACTCAAAATCAGCGAATGGTTGTGCTCTACATTATAGGCTGTCAAATACTTCATGATGGCGTCGTACACGCGGCGTAAAGCAACGGCTTCTTCTTCGGCCATATCTTGTTGCATTTTGCCGGCTTGTTGTTGCAATTGCTGTTGTTCCTGTTGCAACTGAGCTTGTAGCTGCTCAGCTTGCGAACGGGTAATTAATCCTTTTTGTACTTTTTCTTCAAAATCTTTCACCTTACGTTCAAATGCTTTTCCTTTCTTGGTCAATTCTTCGTCAAGCGCTTTTGCTTTCACTTCCAAATCTGCCCGCAAATCGTGGAACATATCATAGGAATTTACCAGCGAATCGAGTTGGATATAAACGATGCTTCCGTCGCCGGTTACCACGCTTTCCGTACCATCTGCCGAAGCAATCGTTCCGGTGGGTTTTGAATCACGACAAAAGAAGAACAATGCGAACAAGGCTACAAGCGCCGCTCCAAACACTATGTTTAGGATTAATTGAGGTTTTTTCATGAGGTTCTAAATTATTATGTTATAAGAAGTGCAAATGTACTAATTTTTTACCAATAACTGACGGTAGCGCTGAATTGTTTGCTCCAGTCCCAAATACAAGGCTTCGCAAATCAACGCATGCCCGATAGAAACTTCCAATAAATCAGGAATATTTTGAGAAAAGTAACGGACATTCTCCAAGCTCAAATCGTGCCCGGCATTCAATCCCAAGCCATATTGCATCGCCACTTTAGCCGCCTGTGCATAAGGGGCAAGGGCTAATTCCCTGTTCGCCGGATAACGCGCCGCATACGATTCCGTGTAAAGTTCCACGCGGTCGGTTCCCGTGTCGGCGGCATAGCGCACCATGTCCATATCGGCATCCACGAAAATAGATGTCCGGATATTTTTACTTTTAAAAATAGCAATAATCTCCTGCAAGTAACGGGCGTGCTTCTGCGTATCCCATCCGGCGTTCGAAGTAATGGCATCGGGCGCATCGGGCACCAACGTAACCTGGTCGGGCAGCACTTCCATCACTAATTTAACAAAATCATCGGTCGGATTTCCTTCGATATTGAATTCCGTGGACAATTGCGGACGCAGTTCCCTCACATCGGCATAACGGATGTGCCGTTCGTCGGGACGGGGATGTACCGTAATTCCCTGGGCGCCGAAACGCTCGCAATCAAGCGCCACTTGCAACACATCCGGAATATTCCCTCCGCGTGCATTACGCAAGGTTGCTATTTTATTAATATTTACGCTAAGCTTTGTCATCATTACATTTTGTGCAAAAATACACAATATTTGATTAAATAAAAATTAATCTATATCTTTGGAAAATCTATTTTTATGATTAATACTATTTAATAATAATTAAAAACTTTAACCATTTATGAAAGTCTATACCACCGACCAAATCCGCAATATCGTCTTGCTCGGCAGCACCCGCTCCGGTAAGACCACCTTAGCGGAAGCCATGTTATTCGAAGGCAAAGTCATTGACCGCCGCGGAACAGTTGAAGCCAAAAACACGGCAAGCGACATCACCGAAATTGAGCAGCTCAATCAACGCTCCATTTACTCTACATTGCTCTACACGGAGTTTATGGACCGCAAGCTCAATATCATCGATGCACCGGGTTCCGACGATTTCGTAGGCGGTGTAATATCGGCTTTCAAAGTGGTAGATACCGGCGTGATGATTATTAATGCGCAGCAAGGCGTGGAAGTGGGAACACAGATACAAGCCCGTTATGCCGAGCAACATAACAAACCGCTCATCATCGGCGTGAATCAGTTGGATGCTGAAAAAGCGAACTGGGACGACACGATTGAAAGCCTGAAACAAACGTTCGGTTCTAAATTGGCCTTGGTGCAATACCCCATAAATCCGGGAGTAGGTTTTAATGCATTTATAGATGTATTGACAATGAAAATGTATCGTTTCAAAGACGATAACGGTACCCGTGAAGACCTTCCCATTCCGGCGGAAGAAGAAGAACGCGCCAATGAACTGCATAAGACGCTGATTGAAATGGCTGCCGAGCACGACGAAGCGCTTATGGAATTATTCTTCGAGAAAGGCGCTTTGAGCGAAGACGAAATCCGCCAAGGATTACGCGCCGGCTTGCGTCACCGCGATGTGATGCCCGTATTTTGTTTATCAGGAAAAAAAGATATAGGTGTGAAACGCTTGATGGAGTTCATTATCAACGTGGCTCCGTCGCCCGACAAATCGCGCGAATTCAAGCTCGTGACCGGCGAAACCATTCCGTGCGATGCTAATGGAACCCCCTCTATCTTCGTATTTAAAACAGCGCTGGAACAACATTTGGGCGAAGTGTCGTATTTCCGTGTGATGTCGGGAAAAATTACGGAAGGCATGGACTTGACGAATGCGGCGAACGGCACGAAGGAACGCATCTCCGCTTTGTATGCCGTAGCCGGAAAGAAGCGCGAAAAAATTACGGAAATGGTTGCCGGCGACATCGGTTGTACGGTAAAATTGAAAAATACCAAGACGAATCAAACACTCAACGGTGGTAACAAAGAGTGGCAATTCCTCGAAATTAAATTTCCGCCTGCCAAATTCCGCACGGCCATTAAAGCAAAAGTAGAAAAAGACGACGAAAAATTGGGAGAAATCCTGCATCGCGCGCATGCCGAAGACCCCACTATCATCGTGGAATATTCGAAAGAATTGAAACAAATTATATTGAGCGGACAAGGCGAACAACATATCAATATTTTGAAATGGCACTTGAATAATGTGCACAAAATTGAAATCGATTTGTTGCCGCCGCGTATCCCCTACCGCGAAACGATTACGAAAATTGCCGCTGCCGACTATCGCCACAAAAAACAATCGGGCGGCGCCGGACAATTCGGCGAAGTACATTTGCTGATTGAACCTTATGTGGAAGGCGCTACGGAAAATAACCGCTTCAAAGTGGACGGAAAAGAATTGGTGCTGAACCTGAAAGGCAAAGAAGAATATCCGCTGGACTGGGGCGGCAAACTGATTTACTACAACTGTATCGTGGGCGGCTCTATCGATGCGCGTTTCATGCCTGCTATCCTGAAAGGTATCATGGAAAAAATGGAAGAAGGCCCGCTTACCGGTTCTTATGCCCGCGACATCAAAGTGTTTGTGTACGACGGAAAAATGCACCCGGTGGATTCCAATGAAATTTCGTTTAAATTAGCTGGACGTAATGCGTTTAAAGATGCGTTTAAAAAAGCCGGGCCGAAAATCATGGAACCGATTTACAATATCGAAGTGCTGGTGCCGAGCGACTGCATGGGCGATGTGATGAGCGACCTGCAAAACCGCCGCGCCATGATTGAAGGAATGAGCAGCGAGAAAGGCTTCGAAGTGCTCAAAGCCCGCGTTCCGCTGGCCGAATTGCACAAATATTCGACCACGCTCAGCTCATTGACTTCAGGCCGCGCCACATTTACGATGGCCTTTGCCGAATACCAACAAGTGCCGAGCGAAGTGCAGGATAAATTGCTGAAAGAATACGAAGCACAGGAAAAAGAAGAATAAACAAAATTTCTTTTTCACAACAACAAAAGCGCGGACCAATTTCTGCGCTTTTTGTTTTTATAAGTACCCGTTTTATTTTATCTCGAAAGACTTTAATATTAACATCTATTATATCATACTATTACCGCGCATCACATTGACGCGTCTCATAATTTTTACTATATTTGCAAAGCGTGATTTATAATAAATTGAACAAAAAATTATGCCTAACGATAAAATTCAATCGACAAACAGCCAATTTACCCTGTATCAGGATGACAATGGAGTAACCAATGTCAATGTCCGTTTTGACGGGCAGGATGTTTGGCTTTCGCAACAACAAATAGCGATGTTGTTTGATACTACGCAACAAAATGTCAGCTTACACATTAATAGCATTTTAGACGAAGACGAATTGTTGAAAGAACCAACTCACAAGTATTTCTTGTTAGTTCGTCAGGAGGGTAACCGGTCGGTAAAAAGACAGATTGAGCACTATAATTTGGATATGATTATCGCGATTGGCTATCGCGTTAAATCACAAGTAGCAACACGGTTCAGGCAATGGGCGACCCAGCGGCTGCACGAATATATCCAAAAAGGATTTACG
>JAVBOD010000119.1:0-11167 GCA_031551045.1 Bacteroidales bacterium | reverse complement strand
AGAACAACGCATTGCTGAAGCCGAGAAATTGGGTTTTGAAAAAATATTTATTTCAAAATACCACAAAGGGCTACCGAAAACCAAGAAAATAGCCGTAACTCCCGTGGGAAAAATGGAGGAGTTGACGAGGGAGTTGTTCCGGTAAACGATTAAAACCGATAGCCGAGGCCCACTTTCACACCTTCGTTTTCCAACTGGTAATGCTGTTTATCGTAAGTGGGAATAATTCCATTTCCATTATTTTATTCCGCCCATACATAATACCGGTACATATTTCCCAATGTTTGGAAAGCGTGCGGCTATAGTCTATTCCCACGGCATAATAACTTGTAGCATCGAAACTGGACGCACTTCCAATGTGTTCCGAAAAGAAAATAACTGGCTATTCCCGAAAGCGCCATTCACACCAAGCATGTTTTTTTGTTTTGGCCATGGACGGTCAGTGAAATAGCCAAAAATAGAAACAGGAGAAATTTTCTCGTCATTTAAGGTTGTTATATAAAGTACGGTAATGTCAAAAAAGGTCAAGGCCAGATTTCACCGTTGGGGCCTTATCCGCCCAATAGCATCAATGCCAATATTAATCCGATGACCACAAGAATGGTCACGTCCATAATTTTCACTAATCGTTTGGCTACATACATAAGGCATGAATTTTTTTAAAGTAATTCCATCTATGTATATAGATGCACAAAGCAGCAAAAACGCTGCATGGAGTTATAAATTTTTTAGAAATTAGTCCGTAGCCCGAATCCCAGGTTAAAATTCAACGGATGGTCGGTACGAATACTTTCGGGTTGTTCCTCGTTTTTAAAGAAATAGCGCAAGCCCGGCTCGGCGTATAAGCTAAAGTGTTTGGTAAAATTATAGCTGATACCTAATTGTCCGTTTAATGACCATTGGAGGCCTGAAATACTTTCGTGCCTCGAAGATTCTGTCGAAGAACCGATGGGAGAATAGTCCGCATTCAGCCCCTTTTCCATCATACCGCCTCCCGATACATAGCAGGCAAATCCTTTCCAGTTAATAATTTGATAGGCCACATTGAGAGGAATCCCCAAATAGTGCAGCTGTTGCCTGGTGCCATTCTGTTGCTGATCCTCATAGTCTGTGGCCAAATAGGTATATACCAACCCGGATTCCACCGCCCAATGCTTGGTGAAATAATAACGAAAAGTGAGTCCGAACGATAAGGGAACATGATGGTTGATTGTTATAGGGCTTGCATTATAAGTGCTTACCACCGGAGATTTTCCGGCACTTTCCGGTGACATTACATTCATAATACTCGTGAGTGGAGCCACATAATCACTAGAAGAAGAAATAGCGCTGGATTGATTAGCGGCAAGCGCCAACGCCCATTTCTTTTCTTTCTTTTTGGGCTTATCGTTTTCTTGTTCTTCCAACAGAAAAGGCAGGGATATATCTTGGGTATTTTCTTGTACAGGCTTACTTTCCGCTTCATCAACGGTTGTTTTTTCCGAAGATTCGGATGGCATTGCTTCCGCTAACACCTCTTTATTTGTTGCTACAACGGTGATGGGTTTTTCAACTTCAGGTGCTTTTTCTTCGATGGTTTGCGGCTTACCCGTTACTGGCCGTACAGGATTCTTTACGGTGGCTAATAAGGGCTTAATAGCCTCCTCGTTAATAGCTTGCCCGCTTTCTTTTGTAACACGGTGGTTTGCTATGTCTATATTCGACAAATCCTGTTGTGCAGATACGTGCTGGGGAACAGAAGGCGCGAGGCCTTCAATGGATGTCCCGTGTAATATAAAAAATAAGGCTACGGCAGCAGCCACTGCCGCTGCACCGCTTGCAGTAAACCACGCTATTATTGTTTTTCGTTTTTTGCCTTGCTGCAAGCGTTCATCGATAATAGCCCAATCGCCATCATCAACAAAGCTTTCGTGGTTGGCCAGCTTTTGCTGCAGCAAATCTTTCAAGGTATCGTCTTCCATCATTTCCTTCCTTTTATCATTTCCTGAAGGCAACTTCTTGCCCGTGCATATTGCGAACGGGAAGTGCTTTCGGTTATATTTAATAGCTCGGCAATATCCTGATGGGAATATCCTTCGATGGCGTATAAATTAAACACCATCCGGAAACCATCGGGGAGGTTTCCTATTTTCTCCATCAATTCGTCCGCCGACATTTTCTCCACGGCCGAATAATCCACCTCTTGCGCTACGGCAAAAGATTCTTCGTAATTCCCAACAGCTTCGTGTTTTTTACGCAAATGTTCCAACGCTGTATTCACAAACAACTTTCGCACCCATCCCTCGAACGAGCCGTCTCCTTTAAACGTATTTATCTTTCCAAACAGCCTGATAAATCCGTCGTGCAGCAAATCGCGCGCCGTCTCACGGTCGCCAATATAGCGCAAACAAACGCTCATCATTTTGCCGGCATAGCGTTCATACAGCTGCTTCCGGGCAATACCGTCACCCTTCACGCAACCGGCAATCAGCTCGTTTTCATTCATTAATAAATATCGGTCCTTACTATCGTTCATATATATGATGCAGAAAGGGGCAAAAACGCTGCACAAGTTCTCAGATTTTTTCAAACGAAAAGCAAAAGTACTGATTTTCAATATAAAAATCAAGTAAAAGATTGGTATAAATATTGTGTAATTATTTATTAAAAATAAAATGTCAAAAAAAATACGAATGGGAAATGAATACAAATACGCATAGAACAACATGGTTATTACTGCTATGGTGCGGTTTGTCTATCATACTGCTATCCCAAAACAAAGATATAATGAAGTACAATAAGCTAACTCCCGAAGAAGAACGGGTCATGATGTTTAAAGGCACAGAAACGCCGTTCACCGGAAAATATTTGAATAATAAAGTGGAAGGCATTTATACTTGTAAGCGTTGTGATGCTCCTCTTTACCTGTCAAAAGATAAATTCGATTCTCATTGCGGTTGGCCTTCTTTCGATGATGAAATTGAAGGAGCCGTAACACGCACGCCTGATAGTGACGGCAGTCGCACGGAAATCTCTTGCAGCAATTGCGGTGCACATTTGGGACACGTATTCACGGGCGAAGGTTTTACTTCGAAAAACACACGGCATTGTGTAAACTCTATTGCTATGGATTTTGTTCCCCAATCGAGCATCGATACGGCTTATTTTGCATCAGGCTGTTTTTGGGGTACCGAATTCTTTTTCCGGAAAGAAAAAGGAGTGCTATTTACAACGGCCGGTTATATGGGAGGAACGGTAGAAAACCCCACCTACGAGCAGGTTTGCATAGGGAGTACCGGCCATGCCGAAACGATTGAAACCATTTTCAATACAGAAAAAATAAGTTATGCCGATTTGGTAAAATTGTTTTTCGAAACGCATGACTTTACGCAAATCAATCGCCAAGGGCCGGATGTAGGGACACAATACCGCTCTGTTATCTTTGTTCAAAACAAGGAACAGGAAGAGATCGCCGAACACTACCTCCGAATGTTGGAAGAAAAAGGGTACAATGTGGCAACGACCATTATTCATGATACGGTGTTTTGGCCGGCCGAGGATTACCATCAAGATTATTACGAGCACAAAGGCGGCAAGCCCTATTGCCATACTTACAAGAAGATTTTTTAGCGTTCCTGTAATCGGATACTGTACAGAATAGCCTTTTCCATAGGGCTATTCACGTTTTAAACGAGGCGTTGCGTAATGCTTTAGCCGATAAATTTCTCAATCAACGGAATCAGCGTAATGTAAAGCCCCGTAATAATGGCCGTAGTAATTACTCCCGAAATATTGGCTCCCAGCGCTTCGGGTAAAATCATCGACGACGGATTGTCTTTACTTACAATCTTCTGCGCTACTTTGGCCGTAGTGGGTACGCAACTCACGCCGGCAATACCAATCACCGGGTTAAACTTCCCTTTCGTGAAAAAATACATGGCATAGCCGCCCAGGATACCGCCAACGCCGGAGAGCAATAAGGCAACAATGCCTAAAACCAGCAACACCAACACTTTCGGATTCAACAACAAATGCGCTTCACACAGCACGCCTAACAAAATGCCCAGCATAAATGTAGAGCCGTAAAGCAAGGGCCCGCTGATAAAATCAATCACATGTTTTAACCCCGATTCACGAATAGCCACTCCGATGAAAAGAGAGAAGAATAATGGAGACGCCACCGGGAAAAGCAAACAAAGCACGACACACATGATAACAGCAAAAGTCAATTTGGTAGCCGGGCTATATTGTTTTACTTTCTTGCTGCGTTCCATTTTTATAGCGCGTAATCTTTTGGGCACCATCAGCTTTACCAGATAAGGATAACCTCCGTAAGCCAGGCCTAAGTATAAATAAGCAACTACGGTAATAGGCACAAATAATTCCTTCGACAAGGAAAGGGATGTGAACAACACCATCGGCCCGTCGGCGCCGCCAACCATGGCTATAGAAGCGCTGTCGCGCAAACTCAAGCCCATGGCATGTGCAATAGGCACGGTGAGGAACGTTCCTAATTCGGCGCACAGCGCAATGAACATCGACACAATGGGGCGTTGCAAAAGGTAGCCTACGTCGAGTAGCGCGCCGATGCCCATAAAAATAAAACAGGCTATCAATCCATTGCTGAATGTCAAAGTATATACGGGTTGCAGCCAGTCTATCTGCATCAAATCCACCAAAGCAACGGGGTCGCTCACCATCGGGTCCACAAATAAATTCCCCTGGCTTCCGTCGGGCATAAATAAAATACCGGCATTGATGGTAGCCATTCCCAAGCCCATCGGAATCATCACCAACGGTTCCAATACGCCTTTCCGCCCCAGATAAACCAATAAAATCCCTAATATTATCAGCCCGATGCGCGTCGCCATAATCGTCGTATCGGATGCTGCAAGGGTCGATATTCCTTGAAACAGTTGTCCTATATCAATTTTTTCCATACCTGTAATGTAATAATTCATTGTCCCTGTTATAGTCTATGTTGCTTTCCTTTACTTGCGCCGGATAACGATAATGTATTAATTCATTCTCCTTCCGGAAATCGAATTGCTTTTCTTCCATGTGGCAGGGGAAGGAATAATCCAACAGTTCGTTCCTATTTTGTTTTTGGAAAATCGCAAATAAACGATTGATATTCTCGTAACGGATTTTACGAATGTTGCGGGTTCTTTTCATAGCATGCACATATTCCGGGAAAGAAAATGTTTCCAATGAATTCAATGTTAAACTAATTGCTTTGATGAGGTAAGCAACAGCAAATCCTATAGTGAAGGCGCCTCCCATCATTAAGAAGGTGGCTAAAATAACTTTTGTCATGATATTTCTCTATTTTTTGTGGAGGGGTACGCTTTCAATACAAGCCATACCGCCTCCCGTTGATTAATAAATTGTCGATGTAATTATGTGCTTTTCTACACGTAGAAATGAAAAACGCCCAGAAGCAGCGCGCACATTATCAGCAATTTAATCGCCTTTGTTCGAGAAATGTCGAAGGATGATCTGTGAATGATTTGCTATGAGAAAGATAGTCGGCAAGACTCCACTTTGCCCCCATTGTTTCATGAGCAAAGAGCTTTGACCGGAAAAATTTATTGAAGGTCTTATTCGTTT
Organism: Bacteroidales bacterium; assembly: GCA_031551045.1. Taxonomy (GTDB): domain Bacteria; phylum Bacteroidota; class Bacteroidia; order Bacteroidales; family UBA932; genus JAVBOD01. The sequence continues at coordinate 5,578 of JAVBOD010000119.1, read as the reverse complement.
CCGGTAAAGAAGTTTTCGCGGAATTATTGTAAAAGGAAAGGGTGTTTGCCGGTTCTGCAAAAATAGTTTGCCGGTCAATAGTACCGAAACAACACAAGGCCTCCTCTATGCTTATATCAAGCGGAAGTACCACCTGCACCGGCGTTCTCGACAACGACAACACCATGTGGGCAAGTACAAAAAAGAGTAAAAAGCGTACGTGTTTCACAAAAACCTGTTTTTTAATTTAATAGGCTACAAAGCTAAGTCAAAAAATGGGCCATTATACTTATGCCGCATAATTTAACGATTTAGTAACATACTTAACAATTTAGTAATATTGGGGTAAGGCATCAAGTAAAGCAATAAAAAGGCGCTGAAAATTCGATGAATTTTCAGCGCCTTGCGGTGAGGGCGAATGTTGAATTTTAACAAAACTTCCTATTAGTCAGATTATTACAAGCCTGTTTCTAATAAGGGGTACAATTTAGTGTACACTTTTGAAACTTATTTTTCCGTCTTTGCTTGGCTTCTAACTTTCTGTATTTGACCACCTTTCTAGCGGAGAGAGAGGGCGGTGAACTTATTTCCCAACTCCCATAAATTCAATATTTTAATTTCTTTAATTTTACAAGAGGGACAGTTGAGTGTTTGAATTTTAATATTTAAAATTGAGTACCTCCTGCCTCTTACTTGGCTGCATTTAGCATATATAGCTATTTCAACTGCAATATTACAATAATTCTTCCACTCTCGCAAATTTATTGATATAGCCTCACACCAATAACTATTCATAGATGAAGACATTTCAATGTCAAACATAGTCATGCCTATTTCGTTAAAAATTTGGTGTAAATTTCGAATTCATTAGTTATCTTATTATCAATTGTTTGTGTAGGTGCAAGGTGCAGGGCGTATATATACGCCCTGCACCTTGCACCTACATCTAACTTAGCTTGAAAAGCTTTACAAAATATTTAACTTTTCTTGGCTGGAGTTTACAAAAGGGTTCGCTAGCCTACAACAGCAAGACTTCTGCTGACCTATCATGAAATTGTCTATCGACATTAACACACCCGTATTCCGAATTTTAACCAACAAATTTTTGTTCTTTTCGTATAATCCTGAAACCTTAAAAAAATAAAATTTATGGAAAAATTCGTACAAAATCTCAATGAGAGCATTGCAAAAGAAATGAAAAATATTGAAGATGTTTTTGAAACTTCGATATTAGTGGCGCAGGAAGCAACGAAAGTGTATGGTAATGGCATGGCTCAGTTGAGAACATTTATTTCAACCTATTCATTCAAAAACAACAAGGAAGAAATTCACTTCTTCAAACACTTGAAACCCACTATCCAAAGCCAACTAATCTATTACAGCCAAATCTGCGATATTGAAAGCAGGCGCCCCATCGGGAGCATACCTGTTATCAAACAATACCTGATTGACGAGCTCAACCATTTGAACCATTTTTTTGATAAAAATGCGGTTATCTATCAATATTTCCGTTTAAACAAAATGAATTACGATACTCATTTCTTTCTACGCCATCAAATGATTGACGATGCTGTTATCTCGGAAGACCTTATCTATGGGAAAGACCCTTATTTCACCACTCCTTGTGATTTCAAAATTGCGAAAATTATGGCCAACCAGGAATTGTTTATCTATCTCAACAATGAATACGTTAAGTTAGACCACCCGGAATTGGCTAACGTCTCTAACTTTAAGAAGTCGAGTTGGACAGGGAAAAAAATCTGGATGATTGAATTAGCATATAGCCTTTATTGCAGTGGCGTTGTAAATCATGGAAATGCCAGTATTATAGAAATTGTAGGTATCTTGGAACAAGCGTTCAATATTAGCTTGAGTAATTGCTATGGGATGTTTTCAGATATACGGAAACGTAAAAAGAACCAAACTGTTTTTATTGATATACTCAAAGAACAAGTCATTCGACGGATTGACGAACCGCTGGAACTTCCTATTAAATTTCCTAATTAGGATAAACTAGGATTTTTGATAATATAATTAATTTATTTTTAGATAGTTAAGGAGGTTGATTTTTGTGAGCTTATGAATTTACCCCTAAAAATCAGGTTGTAAAATTTACGAATAATCTATAGTGTATTAATTATCAGTAGTATATGAAATATTTGTCCTAACATAGGATATCCTTATGAAATTGTTTTTTGCAAACGCTTGACCTTTGCAAAAAACAATTTCTAATTATGGAAGTCATCACTTTTGAATCAGCCGCCTTTAGAGAATTGATGGAGAAAATTGATTCTATTGCAAACATTGTGAAATTGCAGACACAACAACCGGAGGATAATCCCGACGAAATGTGGGTGGACGGTTATGATGCCTGCACATTCCTAAAAATCAGCAGCCGTACTTTACAACGCTTACGCACCAATAGATTGATTACGTATTCCGTCATGTCCGGAAAATGTTATTACACTATTGGCGAAATAAAACGATTGCTGAACGAACACCGAATCCGTACCACCGAAACACGCTTGGAAGATTTAATCAACAACTACAAACTGTATGCTCAGCAAAGACGAAATATTAAGTCGGACAAATAAAGGGCTGGATGTTTTCAGGTATTACCTTCCGGGTAACTGGCGGGTAGAACGGAATTTTTTAAATCCATTGTACAACGACCGTCGTGCATCGTGCAATGTATATTTCGACAAACGGAATAATAGCTACCGGTTGAAGGATTTCGGGAACGAAGCATACAGCGGTGATTGTTTTGCATTGGTCGGAAAATTACATGGCTTGGAGTGTCAAAATCCAAAAAGTTTTGTGGAGATTCTGCAAATTATCAACCGTGATTTGTCGCTGCATTTGGCAGACGCTCCAAATACGAACAAACAACTCCCTATTTATAAAACAATCAACGTTAATGATTCCATCAGCACACTGGAATCACCCAAAAGCAAAGCATACATCATAACTACCCAGGCTTTTACCCCTGAAGAATTAGCTTTTTGGTTACAATACAGTATTACAAATGAAATTCTCAAAACGTACAAAACCGTTTCCCTGAAAGAATTTAAAAGCGAAAATAGCGAGGGGAAACCGTTTAATTTTAAGTCATCAAATCAAGAACCTATGTTTGGGTACATCGGCAAGCGAAACATAAAAATTTACAGTCCTTTCTCTGAAATACGTTTCCTGTATGGTGGAAACTCAGGCGAGAATTATTGTTTCGGCTTGGAACAGCTTCCTGCCAAAGGAGATATTTTGTTTATCACGGGTGGTGAAAAGGATGTGTTATCATTGGCCTCTCATGGGTTTGCTGCAATATGCTTTAACAGCGAAACGTCCCATATTCCCGCTGGTATTATTCGAAAATTGTCCAATCGTTTTAAACACATCGTGCTACTTTATGATGTGGATAAAACAGGCTTGGAAAGTTCGCTGAAACATCAAAAGGAGTTAAAAGAATTTGGCGTTAAGCGTTTGCTTTTGCCACTTTCGGGAGAGAAAAAAGAGAAAGATATATCTGACTTTTTCAGGTTAGGGAATGCTTCACAGGTATTACGACAACTTTTCCATGCGCTTTTGGAACAATTGTACGAAGAATCTTTATCTCTTTTAAAGCCTTGCGAAATAGATTTTAATAATCCACCAATCAAATCAAATCAAATATGATAGTTTCAGTGAATGACGTGCCGTTAGGAACAGAAGGCAATTTGCTCGGTATCACCGGCGGCGAAGGAACCGGAAAAAGTAATTATGTAGGCCGTTTGATTGCCGGATGTATCACAACCGAAAACGCGATTGATTCTTTAGGTTTAAGCATTAAATCCAATACCCACAATCAGGCTGTTTTGTGGTACGATACCGAGCAATCCGAAGAACAACTTTACAAAAATTTGCAGAATGCACTGAAACGCGCAAAAGCAACCGACAAGCCGGAGTACCTGCATGCGTTTTCGTTGGCAGGAATGAGCCGGAAAGAACGCTTGCAGGTGATTATTCAGAGCATGGATAAGTTTTATTATCAATATGACGGAATTTTCTTGGTCATTTTAGACGGTATTGCCGATTTGGTACGGACTACCAACGACGAGGGCGAGAGCATAGAACTGATTGATGAATTGTACCGGTTGGCGGGCATCTACAACACGTGTATCATAAGCGTACTTCACTTTACCCCGAACGGATTGAAATTAAGAGGGCATTTAGGCTCGGAACTGCAACGCAAAGCCGCCGCCATTCTCTCGATTGAAAACGATAAGTTCAATAATGCTATCTCTGTGGTAAAAGCCTTGAAAGTACGCGACGGGAGCCCGCTGGATGTGCCCATCATGCAGTTTGCCTGGGACAAGGAACAGGGAATGCACGCCTATTTGGGAGAAAAACCAAAAGAGGACAGGGAGCAGCGCAAGGAAAACGAGTTATTGGCCATTGCAAAGCAATTATTTTCGAAACAAGCTCCAAATGACCTACTCCCAGCTATGTTATAGTTTACAGGAGTTGATGGACGTGAAGGAACGCACGGCTAAAAGCTACATCCAATACATGAAGGAAAAAGGAATCATCTGCAAAGACCCTGTGAAGGATACCTTTTTTATTCTCAACGCTCATTAATACGCCAGCATTATGAATATGGATAAAGATTCGATGGATGTGTTCATCTCCCGCTTTCTGGATAAGTTCGAGGTAATTGATAAAAAATTAGACCGGCTGAACAATGTGCAAAGTTGTTTGGAGGGCGATAAACTGATGGATAACCAGGATTTGTGTTTGTTGTTCAAAGTGTGCCACCGCACACTCTACCGCTACAGGAACGAAGGAAAATTACTGTATATCCGAATCCACGGGAAGATATATTACCGGGCGAGCGATGTGAATGGGTTTATCAGGGAGCATGATGTGTGAGCTAATTATTTTCCAAAAAAATCCGCTATTTGCATAATAACACCTAAATTGCAATAGTTTAACAAACAGTTTTCAAAGAAACTACGACTTATCCTCTGATAAATTGTTATCGGGCTTACCTGGGTCTTAATTATTTGATAAAAAAGAAGGAAATAGTTCCGTTAAATAGTCTGTTATTTGACGAAATTGGCATTTTTTATTTAACTTTGCATAAATGCCATAATGGCAAATACCATTTTATCAAACCTTCTCATACTATGTTTACAAGATTATTAATTCCGACATTAGCATTTAGCGTATTAACTCTGTCGCTGAGCGCCCAATCCCTTTCCCAACGGCTTTCGCAAGCCATGCAACAAAAGCGGGCGAATGCCTATTTCGAAGGAGTGCTCCCGTTTGTAAACGATGCCGCCTCAGCGTCCGCGGAATTTATGCAATTACTGAATGGGTACGAAAAAGATTCGTCGGCATTGGTACGCAATTTCGCCGGAGAATTATATGCGGCGATCTATTCAAAGTCGAGCGATGGCAGTGCGAAGCAACAAGCCTTGGAACATTTGTGCTTGCAGCTTTCCGACAGTGTGTCATACGTCCGCTCCACAGCGGCGGTGGCTCTACAGGAAATTCCTGCACAGGATTTCCCCGAAGAGGTGAAGCCGCTTATAATAGAAAGCTTATCCGCTTACGGCGATTTGGA
>JAVBOD010000051.1:0-7003 GCA_031551045.1 Bacteroidales bacterium | reverse complement strand
AGATACTAAAATGACCGACAACACGAACATACCGCCATTTTCTCCGCGAACGCGGGAAACCGCCAAGGGCAAAGAAATTTTCGACCCGGTACGAAAAAAATACGTTGCCCTCACGCCCGAAGAATGGGTGCGGCAGCAGGTCCTTCATTTACTTGTCAATGAACAAAGAGTGCCGCTTTCGCGCATCAGGGTAGAAACAGCGCTTACCTACAATAATTGCCATTATCGCGCCGACATTGTGGTGTACGACCGTGCGTTCAATCCCTTATTATTGGTGGAATGCAAAGCCGAATGCGTACTCATTTCACAAGAAACCTTTCATCAAATTGCCCGCTACAATATGGTTCTAAAAGTTCCTTTTCTTTTTGTAAGCAACGGCCAACAACATTATTTTTGCCGTTTCGACATTACTAAGAATAGCTATATTTTCGAAACTAAAATGCTATCATATAGTGAGATGTTGTAATTATTTCATAATTGGCAAAATAATCCCTACCTTTACTAATTCGTTTCTTCGGAACGATTTTTGGTGATTTGATAATGACATTTTAATAAATAAACGTTTTTTAACAACCTAAGAAACAAAAATAATTATGGCAAAGATTGACCTTACCAAGTATGGTATCACAGGAGTGAAAGAAATTATTCACAACCCCTCGTATGAAGAGCTTTTCCAAGCAGAAATGAGCCCTAAAAATGAAGGATTCGAGAAAGGGGAACTCACTAACACCGGCGCTGTTTCCGTGAAAACGGGCGTATTCACCGGACGTTCGCCAAAAGACCGCTACATTGTAAAAGACGCAGTGACTGAAAACACCATCTGGTGGGACGGCACTATCAATAAACCCGTTTCGACGGACATTTGGACAGACTTAAAAGCCCTGTCGCAAAAACAATTATCGAACAAAGAAAAATTGTACGTAGTAGATACGTATTGCGGCACCAACAAAGACACCCGCATGAAAGTGCGCTTTATCATGGAAGTGGCATGGCAGGCACACTTTGTGACCAACATGTTTATCCGCCCCTCGCACTATGAATTAGAAAATTATGGCGAACCCGATTTCGTGGTGTTGAACAGTTCGAAGTGCACCAATCCGAAATGGAAAGAACAAGGGCTGAATTCGGAAGTTTTTGTATTGTTCAACCTCACCGAAAAGATGCAAATCATTGGCGGCACATGGTATGGCGGCGAAATGAAAAAAGGCATGTTCTCGATGATGAATTACTATCTTCCGTTGAAAGGAATGGCGTCGATGCACTGCTCGGCTAATGTGGGCGAACAAGGCGATGTAGCTATTTTCTTCGGACTTTCCGGAACCGGAAAAACCACCTTGTCGGCCGATCCGAAACGCTACCTCATCGGCGACGACGAACACGGCTGGGACGACAACGGCGTATTCAACTACGAAGGCGGGTGCTATGCAAAAGTTATCAACCTGAGTAAGGAAAACGAACCGGACATCTGGCGCGCTATCCGTCGCGATGCACTGTTGGAAAATGTAACGATATTGCCCGACGGCACACCCGATTATGCCGATGGTTCCATCACCGAAAATACCCGCGTATCGTATCCGATTTATCACATCAACAAAATTATATTGCCTTCGAAAGCAGGCCACGCCAAGAAAATCATTTACCTGTCGGCCGACGCTTTCGGCGTATTACCTCCGGTATCTATCTTGGACGATGCACAGGCTCAATACCACTTTTTGTGCGGTTACACTTCGAAACTGGCAGGAACCGAACGCGGCATTACCGAACCGCTTCCTTCGTTCTCGCCCGCATTCGGCGAAGCTTTTCTCACATTGCACCCAACCACCTATGCTTCGACCCTGGTGAAAAAAATGAAAGAACACGGCGCCAAAGCATACTTGGTGAACACCGGTTGGAACGGTACCGGCAAACGGATTTCCATTAAAGATACCCGCGCCATCATCGATGCTATTATCGACGGTTCGATTGAGAAAGCAGAAACCGTAAAAATTCCTGTTTTGAATCTTACGGCTCCGAAAAAACTGAACAACGTGTCGGATATTTTAGACCCGCGCAGCACATACGCCGATGTGAAAGTGTGGGAAGAAAAAGCAAAAAGCCTCGGCGCGAAATACGTTAAGAATTTCGAACAATATTGCGATACTCCCGCCGGCAAAGCACTGATTCCCGCAGGGCCGCAATTGTAGGAAACGCTACTTCAACTAAACAAAAACATCCGTCGGCCGGCGGATGTTTTTGTTTGTTTATAATGGCAATTATATTTATTAAAGTTGAATGGTAGTCGGTTTAATCATATTTTCCGGAGCCAGAATTTTATCCAGTTGCTCTTTAGTCAACAACTTTTTATCAAGTACCAATTGATATACGCTACCTCCGGTGGCCAATGCTTCTTTCGCTATTTCCGTCGAATTTTTATAGCCAATATAAGGATTAAGGGCTGTCACCAAGCCGATGCTATTCTGTACCAATTTGCGACAATGCGCCTCGTTAGCCGTAATACCATCCACACATTCAATGCGCATGGTATTGAAGCCATTCTTCATAAATTGTATCGATTCAAAAATAGTAGCTACCATAATCGGCTCCATTACATTCAGCTCCAGTTGCGCCGCTTCAGCGCCCAGCGTACAAGTCAAATCGTTACCAATGACACGGAAGCATATTTGATTCATCACTTCGGGAATTACCGGATTTACTTTCCCTGGCATAATGGAAGAGCCGGGTTGTTTCGGCGGCAGGTTGATTTCACCCAAACCGGTACGCGGCCCCGAAGACAGTAAACGCAAGTCATTACAAATCTTGGATACTTTAATCGCCAAACGTTTCATGGCCGATGAATAACCCACCAGCGGCGCCGTGTCTGATGTAGCTTCCACTAAATTGGTGGCCAATTTCACCTCTAATTTAGTCACATTGCGCAAGTGTTTCACGCATGATTCGGCATATCCCGGCGCCGAGCAAATTCCCGTACCGATAGCCGTAGCACCCATATTCACCGTCAAAAATTCATCGGCTACGCGGTGCAGGTTTTTCACTTCCGCACGTAACGAATCGGCAAAAGCGGCAAAAGTCTGCCCCAAGGTCATCGGCACAGCGTCTTGCAATTGCGTACGCCCCATTTTAATGATACTGGCAAATTCTTTCGCTTTTTTATCAAACGAAGCAATGAGTTGTTCCAACGCTTCCACCAAATTTTGATTCATGTAATAAATAGCAAAATGGAATGCCGTTGGATAGGCATCGTTGGTCGATTGCGACATATTCACATGGTCGTTGGGGCTACAGAATTTATACTCGCCACGTTCTTTCCCCATGATTTCCAACGCACGATTGGCGATCACTTCATTTGCGTTCATATTTACCGTAGTACCGGCTCCGCCCTGAATCATATCCACCGGAAAATGCTCGCGATGTTGTCCTTCCATCAATTCCTGGCAAGCTTTTACGATAGCCTCTTTCAATTCGTTCGACAATAATCCCAGTTCATTATTGGCCAATGCCGCAGCCATTTTGGTGATACCAAGGCCTTGAATGAAATACGGAAAATGAAATAGCTTCACATGGCTGATTTTAAAATTTTCAACACCGCGTAAAGTTTGAATACCAAAGAGCGCTTCTACGGGAACCTCTTTATCACCTAATAAATCATGTTCCATACGGGTTTTCCCCGAAAGTTCTTGTTTTAAAATAGAAATCATAGCTGTATTTATTGTTTTATTTTTATGTTTCGGAACCAAAAAACTTACTTACTTTGTTAACTGCCGATGGCAAAGCGAATACCACGGCTCTATCATATGGCTTGATTTCCGTATTGCCGACCGCAATAAATCCGCTATTACCACGGATTACTCCGCCGATAACGGCATTCTTAGGAAATCCGATATCTTTGATTTTCCCCTTTGTAACAGGGCTCCCTTGTTTTACCACAAATTCCAGTATTTCGGCATCGGCGCCGTGCAAATAACGAAGTGTCTGCACATTCGGGGCCATGGTGAAACGGAAAATACGACTGGCTGTAATCAACTTTTTATTAATCACCGTATCAATACCCATGCTTTCCGCCAAACGTATGTAATCGAGATTTTCTATTTCGGCAATGGTTTTTCGCACTCCCAGGCGTTTAGCTACGACACAGGATAAAATATTGGTTTCGGAACTACCCGATACGGCCACAAATGCGTCCATACGCCGTAATTCCTCTTCTATCAATAAATCGGTATTATGTACGTCTCCATTCACAATCAATGTTTCCGGCAATACTTCGGCCAGATATTCACACCGGTCGCGATCGGGCTCAATAATTTTTATATTATCGATAATGCCCGTCATCTTCCGCGCCACAATTTCAGCAATATTACTTCCTCCCAAAATCATTACATTTTTAACATCGATGTGTGATTTCCCGGAATAAACCAATGCTTCTTGTTCGCCGGAAGGCAAGGTAATTACATATACCGTATCGTCTAAGCGGAACTCGGTATTACCGCGTGGTATAATAGTTTCGCCATTACGCGAAATAGCTACCGCCCGATAGGATAACTCCGTAGTATTATCGCCTAATACGTCTATCAAGGTACGGTCGATAACGGGAGCTCCTTCTTCTAACTTAAAAACCAAGAGTTTTAATTTCCCTCCCGAGAAATCCATAAATTCCGACGTGCCGGTTTGTTGCAGCAGTTTGGCAATCTCATGGGCAGCCACTCTTTCGGGATAAAATAAGTAGTCAATCCCCAAGTCCATAAAATAGTCCTGATTTTCGGGCTTGAGGTATTCTTCGTTATTGATACGTGCCGTCACTTTTTTCGCACCCATGCGTTTTGCCAGTGCGGCGCTCACAATATTCATATCCTGATTCTCCGAAGGAGAAACAGCGATGTATAAGTCTGCCTTCTCCACTTGCGCCTGGGATAATGTTTCAATAGAGGTCGTCAGGCCTTCAATGGTTACTAAATCCGCTACCTCCGAAACACTATGCAGGCGATCTTCGTCATGGTCAATCACCGTAATCTGATGCTGGTCTATACCCAACAACCTGGCAAGGTGCGATCCTACTTCTCCGGCTCCTCCTATTACGATTTTCATGACGACGTGTGTGTGTTTATTTTATATTTGGGTTCAAATCTTCGGCAAAGTAAAAGGTTTTCTTTCAATCTATACGCATTCCGTTCAAAAATCTAAAAAAAAACACCTTGCCCCTACAGAGACATTACATTAAAATGCTAATACAAAAAATTAGTTATTCTGTTTCAATACGTAGTTGCCGTATCAGCTTCTCTTCCATTTTCACAAAAATAGTGACCCTGAATTTTTTATCATCCATCGAAACCAATGAATATACGGCGTATTTCATCACATCTTTCCCTCCCTGATGCCGGATTGAAAATGTTTTAGGCTTATTCGTTTCCAAGAATTTTTTCACCACTTGCGTGGCTTGTTGTTTGCTGTACACCTCTTCTTTACCAAGAATATCACAATCAACAGACGGAGCAAAGTAAGCCGACAAAGCATTGGCATCACCCGCAGCAAACGGTTTCACCAAATCCTTTAACACATCCGAGCTTCCGGTTTGCCCGCAAGCAACCGTTGTAAAGCAGAGCATAAAAGCTATTATTTGAAATGTTTTCATAGTTCAATTATTTACTATAAAATGTAAAGATACTACTTTTTTCTGAAATACAGATTTATGAGAAAATAACGTTTTTACCGGAAAAATATTGTATCTTTGTAAGATGGCACGGATTTTGGCGATTGATTATGGTAAAAAACGGGTCGGCTTGGCAGTTACCGATCCTTTGCAGCTCATAGCGAATGCATTAGAGACAGTAGATACGGCTAAAATTTTAGTATTTTTACAACAATACATCGCCAAAGAACCCGTAGAACGTTTCGTGGTCGGTTATCCGCAAAATTTGGATAACACGCCGGCCGAAGCGGCACAATATGTGGAAGTGTTTATAAAACAATTGCAAAAACATTTCCCTGAAATACCTATCAGCTTGGAAGATGAGCGGTTTACATCGAAAATAGCTTTTCGTACCATGATAGATGGAGGAGTAAAAAAAATGGCCCGGCGCAACAAGGCAATGGTCGATAAAATAAGTGCGACGATTATTTTGCAGTCGTATATGGAGATGGCCCCCAACCCCCAAAGGGGGGCTTATTGAGAATAATTAAAATGCTCCCCCCTTTGGGGGTTGGGGAGCTCGGAACTTTATGATACTACCGATTTATGTATATGGCTCGCCTGTTTTAAAGAAGAAGGCGCAAACAATAACAAAAGATTATCCCGGCTTGCAGCAACTGATTGCAGACATGAAAGAGACGCTGCAAAATGCCGAAGGAGTCGGATTGGCTGCTCCGCAAGTGGGGCATTCCGTCCGTTTATTTATTACCGACGGCGCACCGTTTAAAAACGACGATCCCGAGGCAGGCTCTTTCCAACGGGTGATTATCAATCCCGTCATTACGGCCTACAGCGACGCAACCTGCCGCTTTAACGAAGGCTGCCTCAGCGTTCCCGATATTCACGAAGATGTGGTGCGCAGCAGCGAAATCACCATTCGTTATGTGGATGAAAATTTTGTGGAACACGAAGAGCATCTAACGGGCGTTCCGGCACGTATTGCGCAACACGAATACGATCATCTGGAAGGCATTATTTTCTCGGAAAAACTTCCGGCTATCCGCAAAAAGTTAATTACCGGAAAACTTAACAATATTGCGAAAGGCAAAACCGGCGCGCATTATAAGACGAAGCTGGCGTAGAAAGACTCAATCCCACCTTGCCGCATCGATTTTCAGCAGGATAAACAGCATAATGGTGAATGCCCATAGCGACGACCCGCCATAGCTGATAAAGGGCAAAGGAATGCCGATAACAGGGGCCAGTCCCATGGTCATGCCGATGTTTATCAACCAGTGAAAAAACAGCATAGATACTACACAATAACCATACACCCGGCCAAATACATCTTTCTGCCGCTCGGAAATAATCACCAATCGAATC
>JAVBOD010000057.1:0-28763 GCA_031551045.1 Bacteroidales bacterium | reverse complement strand
GACTTTGTTGCCGGGTTCGAATTTCTTTTTGGCACAAAATTATCCTCCGGCACGCGGCATGATTGATGCGGGTTTGCCGGTGGCGCTGGCTTCCAATTACAATCCGGGTTCGTCGCCCGCCGGCGATATGAAATTCATGCTGTCGCTGGCCTGTATCCAAATGAAAATGACGCCCGAAGAAGCTATTAATGCCGCCACGATCAACGGCGCATATGCCATGGGATTGAGCGAAACACACGGAAGCATTGCCCGGGGAAAAACGGCAAATGTTTTCATTACTAAAGAAATTCCAAGCTATGAATTTTTACCGTATGCTTTTGGTTCGGACTTAATAGACACCGTAATTTTACAAGGAAAGGCTATAGAACGATGAGTTATGAACTATGAATGATTTAGATACCGGATTTTGTCATTCTGAACCTGCCCGACTCTATCATTCAGGCGAGCGAAGTGAAGAATCTGTCTAATGTGGACTTGAACAATAAACAAAAAATATATGCAACGTTTGATTGAATGCGTGCCGAATTTCAGCGAAGGCCGCGACATGAATGTGATTAAGCAAATCACGAATGAAATTGAAAAAATTGAAGGCGTAAAATTGCTGGACGTAGATCCGGGTGCGGCTACCAACCGCACCGTAGTTACGTTTGTAGGTACTCCCGACGAAGTGTTGGAGGCTGCTTTTCAAACCGTAAAAAAAGCGGCGGAAGTAATTGACATGCGTTACCACAAAGGCGAACATCCGCGCATGGGCGCTACCGATGTGTGTCCGTTGATTCCCATTGCCGGCGTTACGATGGAAGAAACGGCCGAGTATGCCCGCAAATTAGCCAAACGCCTCGGCGACGAATTGCAAATTCCGATTTACTGTTATGAAAACGCTGCTTTTGAAGAAAAACGCCGCAATCTGGCAAACTGCCGAGCCGGCGAATACGAAGGCCTGCCTAAAAAATTGGTTGACCCGCAATGGAAACCCGATTTTGGTCCCGCCGCCTTCAACGAACAAGTGGCTAAAACCGGCGCTACGGCTGTGAGTGCACGTGATTTTTTAGTAGCTATCAACTATAATTTGAATACGACTTCGGTGCGCCGTGCCAATGCCATTGCTTTCGATGTACGCGAAAAAGGCCGCCCGAAACGCGAAGGGAATCCGGTTACCGGAAAGATGGTGAAAGACACTAACGGAGAAACCGTGTGGATCCCCGGCACGCTCACACATTGCAAAGCCATTGGGTGGTTCATTGAAGAATACGGCATCGCACAAGTGTCGATGAATTTAACCAACATCAGCAAAACGCCTATTCACGTGGCTTTCGACGAAGTGTGCAACAAAGCGCAAGCGCGTGGAATCCGTGTAAGCGGCTGCGAAATCGTAGGATTAGTGCCTAAAAATGCGCTGTTGGAAGCCGGAAGATATTTCCTGGAAAAACAACAACGCTCTACGGGAATCGCCGAAAGCGAAATCATCAAAATAGCAGTAAAATCATTAGGTTTAGATGATTTGAAACCTTTCAATCCGCAGGAAAAAATCATTGAATACCTCATTGAAGATAAAAATAAAAAACGCCTGATTGATTTAAGCTGTAAAGGTTTTGCCGAAGAAACCGCCAGCGAATCGCCGGCTCCGGGCGGCGGCTCCATCGCTGCTTATTTAGGTTCATTAGGCGCTGCTTTGGGAACTATGGTAGCCAATCTCTCGGCACACAAACCGGGTTGGGACGAGCGTTGGAAACATTTCTCGGATTGGGCCGAACGCGGACAAAAAATCATGACCGAATTGTTGATGCTGGTGGACGAAGATACTAATTCATTCAACCGTATCATGGATGCCTTTGGTTTACCCAAAGATTCCGATGCCGAGAAAGCTGCGCGGACAAAGGCTATTCAGGATGCTACGAAATACGCCACGGAAGTTCCTTTGCGCACGATGAAAGTGGCATCGCAAGCGTTTGACGTAGTAAAAGCCATGGCCGAAGAAGGCAACCCCAACTCGGTAACCGATGCCGGCGTGGGCGCGCTGTGTATTCGTTCTGCCGTGATGGGCGCTTATTTGAATGTAAAAATAAACGCCTCCGGATTGACCGATAAAACTTTTGCGACAAACATCGTAGCCGAAGCCGACGCTATTATGAAACAAGCCAACGAGATGGAAACGGCTATTTTGAAAACGGTAAACGAGAAGATAGGATAATTACCTTTTACAGGCTTTACACATTACAAGCTTTACACATGTTGTCATTCTGAGCGTAGCGAAGAATCTGATATCTAATATCTAATATCCGATATCCAAAATCACAGATTCTTCGCTTCGCTCAGAATGACAAAAAGCCGCAATGACAAAGGAGATTTAGATAGATATTAAGCGAAGAGAGTTATGGATAAAGTATTTCAACAACAGATTTTACAAGGCATTCCGGAGGTGTTGCCTGTGCCGCAAGCGTACGACACCGGCATCAACCATGCACCGAAGCGCAAAGATATTCTTACGAAAGAAGAAAAAAAATTAGCCTTGCGTAATGCCTTGCGTTATTTCGACCCGAAACACCATGCCGAGTTGGCGCCGGAATTTGCCGATGAATTGGAAAAATACGGACGCATTTACATGTATCGTTTTCGCCCTGCCTACAAAATGTATGCACGTCACATTTCGGAATATCCCGGAAAGAGCGAGCAGGCGAAAGCTATCATGCTGATGATTCAGAATAATCTGGATTATGCGGTGGCGCAACATCCGCACGAATTGATTACTTACGGAGGAAATGGTGCGGTGTTCCAAAACTGGGCGCAGTATTTGTTGACGATGAAATATTTGGCCGAGATGACCGACGAGCAAACATTGGCAATGTATTCGGGACACCCTATGGGCTTGTTTCCGTCGCACAAAGAAGCGCCGCGTGTGGTGGTTACCAACGGCATGATGATTCCGAATTACTCGAAACCCGACGACTGGGAACGCTTCAACGCACTGGGTGTAACACAATACGGACAAATGACCGCCGGTTCGTACATGTACATCGGGCCGCAAGGCATTGTACACGGCACGACGATTACGGTGTTGAATGCCGGACGTAAAATCGGCAACGACGGATTGGCCGGAAAACTGTTCGTGACCGCCGGATTGGGCGGCATGTCGGGCGCACAACCTAAGGCCGGCAACATCGCAGGATGCGTGTCGATTACCGCCGAAATCAATCCGAAAGCGACGCACACACGCCATTCGCAAGGCTGGGTGGACGAAGTGTATGACAATCTCGACAAATTAATGGAACGCGTGCAGAAAGCCCGCACGAACAAAGAGATCGTTTCGTTCGCCTATCAAGGAAATGTGGTCGATTTATGGGAGTATCTCGCCAAAAACAATATACAAGTGGATTTAGGTTCCGACCAAACATCGCTGCACAACCCGTGGGCAGGCGGTTATTATCCGGTGGATGTTCCGTTCGAGGAAGCCAACCGCATGATGGCCGAGGAACCCGCCAAATTCAAAGAAAAAGTACAAGCAACGCTGCGCCGCCACATTACGGCTATCAATGCGTTGGCGGCACGCGGCATGTATTTTTTCGATTACGGAAATGCATTCCTGCTGGAATCGAGCCGCGCCGGCGCAGATGTGATGAAAGCCGACGGCACGTTCAAATATCCTTCGTACGTGCAAGACATCATGGGCCCCATGTGCTTCGACTACGGTTTCGGGCCATTCCGCTGGGTATGCACTTCGGGAAAAACCGAAGATCTCGACCTCTCCGACCAATTGGCCATGCAGGTATTGGAAGATATTGCCAAAAATTCGCCGATTGAAATTCAACAGCAAATGCGCGACAATATCCAATGGATAAAAGGCGCCAAAGAAAATAAATTAGTCGTCGGTTCGCAAGCGCGCATTTTGTATGCCGATGCCGAAGGCCGCACGCGCATTGCCGAAGCGTTCAACAAAGCGATTAAAGAAGGAAAAATTTCAGCGCCCATTGTGTTGGGTCGCGACCATCACGATGTTTCGGGCACCGACTCGCCGTACCGCGAAACATCGAATATCTACGACGGTTCGCGCTTTACGGCCGATATGGCGATTCAAAACGTAATCGGCGATTCGTTCCGCGGCGCCACGTGGGTAAGTATCCACAACGGTGGCGGCGTAGGTTGGGGCGAAGTTATTAATGGTGGATTCGGGATGTTGCTCGACGGTAGCGCCGAAGCCGACCGGCGATTGAAGATGATGCTGTTTTGGGACGTTAACAACGGCATTGCCCGCCGTTCGTGGGCACGCAACGATGGCGCGATGTTTGCCATTCAACGCGAAATGGAACGCAGTCACGGCTTAAAAGTAACGATGCCCTATTTGATGGATGATAACATTTTAGACACGGCGATTAAGTAAAAGTTAGATTTGACAATCCTTAGTAGCCTTGTCATTCTGAGCAAAGCGAAGAATCTGTTATGTTATATTTAGATTACAGATTCTTCGCTTTGCTCAGAATAACAAAAACCGAAATGACGAGAAAAACATTTCAGACTGATATTTGCCGGCTTCAGGTTAACAACGATAGCGTATTTTCAAATTTATGACCCTACAAACAATTTTCAGAAAAACTTTTGCAGCATTATACCATAAAGATTTTCGGAATTTTTGGTTTGGGCAAGCGGTGTCCACTATCGGCAGCATGATTCAGGTAACGGCCCTAAGCTGGTACGTGTATAAGATAAGCGGTTCGCCGTTTCTCTTGGGCTTAATGGGAGTTTTTGAGTTTGGGCCGGTATTGCTACTCTCCTTGTTCGTGGGTGTTCTAATCGAACGTTTTCCCAAAAAGAAAATCCTGCTTTTTACGCAAACATTATTCATGGTGCAATCGCTGGCGTTGGCGCTGTTAGTATTTTTGGGTTCTACCAATTATTGGTTGTTTGCTGTTTTGGCATTGATAGCGGGTATCGGCACCAGTATAGACCAACCGACACGGCAGTCGTATTTCGTAGAGTTGGTAGGAAAAAAAGATTTACCCAATGCCATTTCGTTAAATTCCACCACGTTCAATTTGGCGAAAATCATTGGCCCGCTTATTGCCGGTATGATTATGAAATTCTTAGGCGTAGGGCTTTGTTTTCTTATTAACGGCCTGAGTTTTATTCCGGTTCTTTATGGCGTGGCATTAATATCGGTAATCGGAAAACCGCACAAAAAAGATTCGAGAAAAAAAATCATCCCGGAAATAAAGGAAGGTATTCTGTACACCGTAAAAAATAAAAAAATATTCCCGACATTTTTAATCATGGCGGTCATCGGAACATTTGCCATGAACTCCAATGTTATTCTTCCCGTATTTGCAAAAGACGTATTGCTGGGCGACGAAAGCACTTACAGCCTCCTGTTGTCGGTATTCGGCCTCGGTTCGCTATGCGGAGCGCTGTTTATGGGCAGTATCGGGAAAGATATTCCCAGCCGGTATTTCTTGGTGATTGTAGCGCTCTCTATGGCCGCGTTGCAAATGATGACATTGCTATTTTTAAAGTCAATGGTTGTTATTGTAATGATTCTCATCTTGTACGGTTTTCTTGCGCTGTGTTTCCTGAACCGCGCCAACACACGGATACAATTGAATATTGATGACAAATACCGAGGCAGAGTGATGAGTATTTATGTGCTGATAAATACGGGAAGTACGCCGATTGGGAACGCCCTTACCGGTTTGGCCATGGATACATTCGGAAAACAATACGGATTTTTTGCCAATGGGTTTGTATCTTTTACTTTAGTATTGATTCTCTTTATTATCTATAGAAGCCTTTTGCTTAAGGCGAGGGTTATTCCCAAAACAAACACAGAAAAAATTCATATTGCGGGCGGTTCGCAAGAGCGGCCGAGCACTTAATTTTAGGCACGATATTTGTAAAAAACATCATATCTTTTGGCATCAAAAAATAAAAAGATTAAAAGAAACACAACATAGAATTAATGAAAAACCTCTCTCAACTCTTTGTCTCCACAGACAGAATTCCGGCACAACATACATTACCGTTTCCTTATAGACAAACCACGTATTTGCTCAATGGAGAAATAAAAGAATGGCACGGCGAACTTCAGGACGTATTTTCGCCCGTGTACGTCGGAGAAAATAATTACATCGGCGCATATCCGCTGATGGACGAGGTGCATGTAATGCAAGCGCTGGATGCCGCAGTGGCGGCTTTCGACCACGGGCGCGGCGAATGGCCTGCAATGCCGGTGGCCGAACGTATCGAATGTGTAAAGAAATTCGTGCAACTGATGGATGAACAAAAAGAGACGGTAGTAAAACTTATCATGTGGGAAATCGGCAAAAGCTTAAAGGACGCCATTAAGGAGTTCGACCGCACGGTGGATTATATCTACGACACCATTGAGGCGTTGAAAAACCTTGACCGCGATTCGTCTCGCTTTGTCATCACAAACGATATTATTGCACAGGTACGGCGCGCTCCGCTGGGTGTGACGCTTTGCATGGGGCCTTATAATTATCCGCTCAACGAAACATTTACCACACTAATTCCGGCGCTCATCATGGGTAACACGGTTTTGTTCAAGCCGCCGAAATTAGGCGTACTGCTGCATGCCCCGCTACTGAACGCCTTTTGCGAAGCCTTCCCGAAAGGCGTGGTGAACACCGTGTACGGCCGCGGCAGTAATGTGATTCCGCCCATCATGCAATCGGGAAAAATTGATGTGTTGGCGTTCATCGGCAGCAGCAAAGTAGCCGGCGACCTGAAAAAGCAACACCCCAAACTACATCGCATGAAGTCCGTATTGGGCTTGGATGCCAAGAATCCGGCCATCATTCTCCAAGATGCCGATTTGGATAATACGGTAAAAGAATGTATTTCGGGCGCCTTGTCGTTCAACGGACAACGTTGCACAGGGTTGAAAATGATTTTTGTGCACGAAGATATTGCGCCGCAATTCGTAGAAAAATTATCGGCCGAAGTGGAGAAACTGAAAATCGGCTTGCCGTGGGACGATGATGTTTTTATTACTCCGCTGCCCGAGCCCAACAAACCCGGCTACCTTAGCGAATTGATTGCCGATGCCGAAAAACACGGCGCTAAGGTGATGAATCCGCACGGCGGTGAGCAATACAAATCGCTGTTTTTTCCGGCCGTTCTTTATCCGGTAAACAAGCAAATGCGCGTGTATTACGAAGAACAATTCGGCCCCGTGATTCCGGTGTTGACTTATAAAAATATTCAGGAACCGTTGGATTATGTGGTGGAATCGAACTATGGGCAGCAAGCCAGTATTTTTGGACGCGACTCGTCGCAAATTGCCGAACTGGTCGATACGTTGGTGAATCAAGTATGCCGCGTAAATATCAATGCACAATGCCAGCGCGGCCCCGACAACCTGCCGTTTACCGGGCGCAAAGACTCGGCCGAAGCCACGCTGTCGATTTCCGATGCGCTGCGTGTGTTCTCCATCCGCACGTTGGTGGCGACCAAAGAAACCGACACGAATAAACAAATCATCCGCGAAATAATAGAAGAAAAGAAGTCGAATTTTTTGTCCACGGATTTTATTCTATAGCACACAGATAATACAGATTTTGACAGATAAAGATTTGACTAATTTTAAAAATTAGTCAAATCTAAGTCACAAAGAAATCAGCGAATACCCAATGATTACATCTAAAATTATTTAAAAAATGCATATAAAAATATTCATCAGTTCATTGTCTTTTATCTTCACTTTCATAAGCCTTTCCGCCCAAGAACACCACCACTCGCATGCCCGTAACGAAGTCGGGTTAAGCACCGGCGCTATTTATGCCCCGAACGATAAAATGTGGGGCGTAGGAGCGCACATTCATTATTTTCGTACACTAAGCGAACATAGCAAATGGGCGCTGGGAGGAAGTTTCGAAGAAGCATGGGCCGAAGGCAATCATTTCAGCATTGGTGCGGGAGTAAAATACGAAGTGATAGAACGCTTGGAATTGGGCTTGTTGCCGGGGATTACATTTTTAAAACACGAAGAAGGCGAATCCGGATACAGTACCCATTTTTCACTCCATGTCGAAGCCGTGTATGTTTTATTTGAATGGAAACATTTTCACTTAGGCCCAGCCATTGATTACTCTTGGTTGAAAGGCGATACGCATTTCATGCTGGGAGTACATGCGGCTTTCAGCTTTTAATAAGCACAATATGCCTGCGAAATGAGCAAATCTAAGAGGGAAAATAGAACGAAAGATTTGACAAATTTTAAAAATTTGTCAAATCTAATCAGAGAACTCCTAATTGCCAATAAAAATACATATTTCAAATAAAATAACTAATCCATCTCATGAAAATAAAATTTCAAAACATATTCTACTTACTATTGGCGCTCATCGCCACCGCTTGCGCTTGCGCTTCCGGCAACAACGAACTGCAAAAAGAAATCGCACAAATCATACACGCCAAACAGGCAACAGTTGGCGTAGCCGTTATTCATGAAAAAGATACGATACTTGTCAATAACGAGAAACATTATCCGATGCAAAGCGTTTATAAATTTCATCTGGCATTGGCCGTGCTGCACGAAGTCGATAAGGGAAATTTATCGTTGGAACAACCTGTTTTCATTACGAAAGAAGAGCTATTGCCCGATACATACAGTCCGTTGCGCGAAAAGTATCCGGAAGGAAATGTGGAAGTTCCGTTGAAGGAAATCCTGCAATACACCGTATCGCAAAGCGACAATAACGGATGCGATATTTTGTTCCGCTTGGTGGGAGGAACTAACAATGTACAACACTACATTCGCAACACAGGTATTGAAAATAGTAATATTGTGGCAACAGAGGCCGAAATGCACCGCAATTGGGATACGCAGTTTTCCAACTGGAGTACGCCATTGGCTACTGCATTGTTGTTAGAGAAATTTTATCGTCGCGAGTTGTTATCAGATAGTAGTTACACGTTTCTATGGAATACGATGGCGGAAACATCCACCGGCGCGAAACGACTGAAAGGATTGTTGCCGGTAGGAACGACCGTTGCACATAAAACAGGCTCCGGCCCCACGCAAGACGGCATTACCTCGGCCTGTAACGATGCCGGCATTGTGCAATTGCCCGACGACAGTCATTTCTCCATAGTGGTATTCATCACTAACTCCAAAGAAACAAGCGAGGATAATGAACGCATCATCGCGGAAATAACAAAAGCGTGTTGGAATTATTTTTGCAAGTAATTTCAAAGTTTAGCATGGTTGTTTTTAATAGAATTTCCCGACAAACAACCGCCTGTCATTCTGAACAAAGCGAAGAATCTCAGTCATGCTAAAAAACAGATTCTTCGCTTTGTTCAGAATGACAACATGCATTAAACCAAATAAAACGCAAAATTCAGTTCAAGTTAATAATTTTAAATTTTTCACCCCTATAACTTTGAAAATCAAATAATCGTCGTATCTTTGCGAACTTTTATTTAAAAAATCATTGATGACATTTAACGAATTAGGCGTTGATAGCAGGATTTTGAAAGCTATCGAGGAATTAGGTTTTGAACGCCCAATGCCGGTACAAGCGGAAACACTTCCCGTACTTCTTTCCAACGACACCGACTTGGTGGCCTTAGCTCAAACAGGAACCGGCAAAACCGCCGCTTTCGGCATTCCTATTATTCAAAAATTAGATACGGCGAACCGCGATGCAGAAGCGCTTATCCTCTGCCCTACCCGCGAGTTGTGCATACAAATTACCGACGACTGTAAACGGTTTGCAAAATATATGGAAGGTGTCAGCATCGTGGCGGTGTATGGCGGCGCTTCTATCGAAACGCAGAAAAAAGCGCTGCGCAAAGGAGCGAAAATCATTGTAGCTACGCCGGGACGCATGGTCGATTTAAGCGAACGCGGTTATGTAGATTTATCGAATGTAAAACGGGTAGTACTCGATGAAGCCGACGAAATGCTGAATATGGGCTTCAAGGAAGACCTTGATTTCATTCTTTCGCAAACACCCGACAGTAAAAATACGCTGTTGTTTTCGGCAACCATGCCCATTGAGGTGGAGCGCATTGCTAAAAATTACATGAGCGATCCGATGAAAATCACCATCGGCACACGCAATTCGGGTTCGAAAAACGTGCATCATTATTACTATTTGGTGCATGCCAAAGACCGCTATAACGCACTGAAACGCATTGCCGACTATTATCCGAATATTTATTCCATTGTGTTTTGCCGCACCCGCGCCGAAACGCAGGAAATAGCCGATGCGCTGATTAAAGACGGTTACAATGCCGATGCGCTGCACGGCGACCTCTCGCAAGCGCAACGCGATGCGGTGATGAAACGTTTCCGCAGCCGGCAACTGCAAATGCTCGTAGCTACCGATGTGGCGGCGCGCGGATTGGATGTGAACGACCTCACGCATGTGATTAACTACAATATGCCCGACGAGGTGGAGCAATACACACACCGCAGCGGACGCACGGGACGCGCCGACAAGACGGGGATTTCCATTGCTATTATCAATCTCCGCGAGAAAGGGAAAATCAAACAAACCGAAAAAATTATCGGGCAGAAATTCACGCAAGCCAAGATTCCCAATGGCAAAGAAATTTGCGAAAAGCAATTGTTCAACATCATCGACCACATGGAAAACATCGATGTGCAGTACGAAACAATTGAAGACTATTTGCCGATTATTTACAAAAAATTAGAATGGCTCGATAGGGAAGAACTTATCCGCCGCTTCGTATCCGTGGAGTTCAACCGCTTTTTGGAATACTATCGCGGTGCGCCGGATTTGAATGTAGCCGAAGAAGAACATCACGAAAAAGGCGACCGCCAATCGCGCCGCGACCGTAGCGACCGCGGTGATTTCACGCGCATGTTTTTCAACTTGGGGCGTTTCGATAAAATGGAACCCACGCGCATCATCGGCTTAGTAAACGATGCCATTGGCAAACGGCACGACACGATTGGCCGCATTGAATTGTACGACAGCTTCTCGCATGTCGATATCAAATCGGAATTTGTGGAAGAACTGATGAATAATCTAAACGGCAAGAAACTCAAAGGCCGTCCGATTGTAGTGGATATTGCATCACGAAAGAAAAGCGAAGGAAAGAAGAACGAGGGAAGAAGAAGCGAAGGCCGGAAAAGCGAAGGAAAAAAATCGCATAGTAAGCAAGATTATAAGAAACCGGATTGGAATAAGAAGAAAAGAAGATAGCAGATTTTTGATATTGGATTGAATAACCACGGAGGCACAGAGAGCACGGATATTTTTTCGTGTAATCTGTGCCTCCGTGGTTTATAGATTGCTTCGCTCCGCTCGCAATGACGGTAATGGAACAATGCCGCCATAGAAAGAGCTACAAAGAGACTTTCAAGATGCACAAACCAATTAATGAAGGAGAATGTGAATAATTCCGTGTGTTTGGAATAGTTTATCCGAACACTTCTTTTCTCGCAGCTTTCAACGTGTTTTTCAGGAGCGCTACACGGGTCATGGGGCCTACGCCGCCCGGCACAGGCGTGATATAGCTGCATTTGGGCGACACTTCGTCGAATTTTACATCGCCGAGCAAGCGGAACCCGCTTTTGTTATCGGCTTTCACACGGGTAATACCCACATCGATGACCACCGCGCCTTCGCGCACCATGTCGCCTTTCAGGAATTCGGGAGAACCCAATGCCGCCACAATAATATCGGCTTGCAGGCAGTATGATTTTAAATCCTTGGTGCGGCTGTGGCAAATAGTCACGGTGCAATCGCCGGGATACGATTTTTGCGACAATAAATTCGCCATCGGGCGGCCTACGATATTACTGCGGCCAATCACCACGCAATGCTTGCCGGATGTTTCCACCTTGTAGCGCGCCAGCAATTCTATAATGCCGTCCGGCGTCGCCGATACGTAACAAGGCAGTCCGATTACCATACGCCCTACATTCACAGGATGAAACCCATCCACGTCTTTGCGCGGGTCAATGGTTTCGAGAATACGTTGTTCGTTGATATGTTTCGGCAGGGGCATTTGTACAATCAGCCCGTCGATATCGCTGTGTTGGTTTATCTCTTTTACTTTTGCGAGGAGTTCCGCTTCGGTAATCGTATCCGGAAAACGAAGCACGGTCGAATGCATGCCCACTTCGTGACAATCGCGTTCTTTGCTGCTGACGTATGTTTCGCTGGCGCCGTCGGTTCCCACTAAGATAGCAGCCAAGTGCGGTGTTTTTTCGCCCTTGTTTTTCATTTCCTGCACCGCTTGTGCAATCTCTTTTTTCAGCGCATCGGCTGTCGCTTTTCCATCGAGTAGTGTCATATATGAGCCTCCCCTAGCCCTCCAAAGGAGGGACTTTGTATGATATTAAAAAATTATTCGTTATGTTTTGCAAGCATTTCAATTTGCTTTCTGTATATTTCCTTATTCCCCCTTTGGGGTCGGGGGCCGGCTGCTACCTCCGCATCCCCTGCATAGCGCGCATCATATTTTTTCCGCCGCCACCGCTCATGGATTTCATCATTTTGCGCATGTCGTCGAACTGTTTCATCAGGCGGTTCACTTCGGCTATGTTGGTACCGCTTCCCTCGGCCACGCGCTTGCGGCGGCTTCCATTGAAAATCGCCGGATTTTCGCGTTCTTCGGGTGTCATCGATTGAATGATGGCTTCAATACTTTTGAACGAATCGTTGTCCACATCGATATCTTTAATCGCTTTGCCCACGCCGGGAATCATCGCGGCCAAATCCTTGATGTTTCCCATTTTTTTGATTTGCTGGATTTGCTTGTAGAAGTCGTCGAACGTGAATTGGTCTTTGGCTAATTTCCGTTGCAGCTTGCGGGCTTCTTCTTCATCGAATTGTTCCTGCGCTTTTTCCACCAAGCTCACAATATCGCCCATGCCGAGGATACGGTCGGCCATACGTTCGGGATGGAACACGTCGAGCGCTTCCATTTTCTCGCCGGAGCTCACAAATTTCAACGGTTTATTTACTACGGCGCGAATAGAAATAGCTGCTCCGCCGCGCGTGTCGCCGTCTAACTTAGTCAGCACTACGCCATCGAAATCCAAGCGGTCGTTGAATTCTTTGGCCGTGTTCACGGCGTCTTGCCCTGTCATGGCATCCACCACGAACAGCGTTTCGCTCGGGTCAATCGCTTTTTTGATGGCCGTGATTTCCTGCATCATTTCTTCGTCAATCGCCAAGCGTCCGGCTGTATCGACAATCACGGTGTTATAGCCACGTTCTTTGGCGTATTTTATGGCGTTTTTCGCAATCTGAACAGGATTCTTACTGCCTTCTTCCGTATAAACCGGCACGTCGATTTGCGCGCCCAGCACTTTCAATTGCTCGATAGCAGCGGGGCGGTACACGTCGCAAGCCACGAGCAAGGGCTGGCGGCCTTTTTTTGTTTTTACATGCAGCGCTAATTTTCCCGAGAAAGTGGTTTTACCGGAACCTTGCAAACCCGCAATGAGAATAATAGCCGGAGAGCCCTTCAGATTGATGTCGGTAGCTTGTCCGCCCATAAGTGCGGCCAACTCGTCGTGCACAATCTTGGTCATCATCTGGCCGGGGCGCACGGCTTTCAGCACATCTTGCCCCATAGCTTTTTGCTTCACTTCGTCGCAAAAATTCTTGGCTACTTTATAGCTCACGTCGGCATCGAGCAATGCCTTGCGAATATCTTTCAGCGTTTCGGCTACATTGATTTCGGTAATGCGGCCTTCGCCTTTCAGTAATTTAAATGCACGGTCTAACCTATCGGATAAATTTTCAAACATAAATCTGTAAAATATAAACTACAAAGGTACGAAAAAAGGGGCAACGATACAAGGGGAGAAAAGGTACAAGGGTTTTGTCATTCTGAGCGAAGCGAAGAATTTGTTATTGTAGAAGACAGATATCGGATGTCAGATAACTACAAAGGCGCAGAGAAAATCGCTGTGTTCTCCATGCCTCTGTGGTTCAAATAGTAGATTGCGTCGTCGTTTTACTGTCCTCTCAATGATGCACTTTGCGCTATTCATCATTCTAATACAGCTTCTTCGCTTCGCTCAGAATGACAAATGGTGTGCTTTTCATTTAACCTTTGCTCCCTTTTATCCACGAATGTAATGCGGCATTTCGAACGGAATAACCATCGAAAACTCCACTAATCCTTTAATTTCGCCATCCTCTCGCCACGGCGTTTGATGAATAATTTTCTTTTGTCCGTTCTTTTCGATGGTATAGGAATTGCTTTCGCCGGTTTGCAACAGGCGTTGTATTTTTTCCCACGAAGCAGGGCCGTGGCAATCTTTCAAATTTTTCCCGATTAAATCGCCGTATTTAGCAAAAGTAGCTTTCGATTTTTCGTTGCAGTAGATGACGTTTCCCTGCGTATCGCACACGGTAACGGCGCAATCTAATTCCTTGAAGTAATCCATGTTCGTCATGTTTCGTTTGATTGAAGTTGACCGCAAAGATACATCAATCTTTTTTCTTCCCTATTTTCTCCTGAATGTTTTGCCACAATTGGTAGAAACTCGGAATGAAAATAGTTCCCAAACAGGTAAATACCAACATGCCCGCAAACACGGCTATTCCCAGCGAAACACGGCTGGCAGCGCCGGCGCCGGTAGCAACGACCAAGGGGAATGTTCCCAAGATAAATGCAAAAGAGGTCATCAATATGGGGCGGAAGCGGATGTGCCCGGCTTCTTGTGCCGCTTCGCGCACCGGCTTCCCTTCCTTCCGGAAATCGCGGGCAAATTCCACAATCAAAATAGCATTTTTCGATGCTAGGCCGATGAGCAGAATGACGCCGATTTGTGTGTAAATGCTAATAGGAAGACCTAATGCCATACAGCCGAGCACCACTCCTAATAAGGCTATCGGCACACCCATGATAACGGCGAGCGGACTGGAGAAACTTTCGTATTGCGCCGAAAGTACGAGTAATACCAATAACAACGCCAAGGAGAAAATCAGTAATATGCTGGAACCCGCTTGCTTTTCCTGATAGGTCATAGATGTCCATTCATAGCTGAAAGAGTTTCCGAGCATTTCTTCGGCAATGCGTTCCATGGCTGCGTTGGCCTGTCCGGAGCTATATCCGGCGGCGGCATTGCCCGATATCAACGCGGCAGGATACATATTGTAGCGCGTCAATACTTCGGCGCCTAATTGACGGTCGATAATAACAAAGCTGGAGAACGGCACCATACTTCCCTCGGCATTACGCACGCTGAGTTTCAGAATGTCGTCTTCCACCGCGCGGTTGGCCGTTCCCGCTTGCAGTTTTACCTGGTACACCTGTCCGAAAAGCACAAAGTCATTGATATAGGCCGAACCCATATAGATGGACAAGGTACTGAACACATCGGCCAAGGAGAGTTTTTGCAGCGCTACTTTCTCGCGGTCGATGCGCAGGAAAAGCTGCGGCACATTGGCGCGGAATGTTCCACGCACACCCGATAATTCTTTTTGCTGATTGGCGGTAAGGGCTAATTCGTTGCTTATTTTAGCCAATTCGGCAGCGCCTAAATTTCCACGGTCTTGCACCATCATTTCGAATCCGCCGGAAGTGCCCAAGCCGGCAATAGGCGGCGTGAGGAATCCGAATATCTGCGCTTCTTCGATGTGTGAAACAGCGGCATTGAATTGCTGTACGATGGCCGAAATGCCGAGCGCTTTTGTTTTACGCGCATCCCAGTCATCCAATATAACGAAAATGGTTCCGTTGTTCGAAATGTTGGCGCGTTCTATCAAAGAAAATCCGCCAATGGCGGTATAACTTTTCACGCCGGGCATGCCTGCCAAAATGTGCGACACTTCGTCGAGCACGCCTTGTGTCTGATGCAACGAAGATCCGTCGGCCAACTGAACGGACACTATAAAATAACCTTGGTCTTCGGCCGGAATGAAAGTCGTAGGCCATTTTATAAATCCGGTGACAGCCACGCCGGCCAATATTATGAATATGCCGAAAGTGATTATTGATTTGCGTAATAAAACACCGACCGCGCGGGTATAGCTATTTTGCAATTTTTCGAAATATTTGTTGAAATAGCGATAAATAAAAAATTTATTTTCTTTCGGCGGTTTCAGCAAAAGCGCGCACAGCGCCGGACTCAGCGTTAAGGCATTGATGCCGCTGAACACCGTAGCGGCAGCAATAGTAAGGGCGAATTGCTTGTACAATTCACCGGTAATACCGCCGATAAATGCTGTAGGAATAAATACCGCCAACAATACCAATACGGTACCTACTACAGGCCCCGTGATTTCGCGCATGGCCGCCATAGTGGCTTCTTTGGCGTTTGCAACGCCTTCTTCCAAGTGCCGCGAGGTGTTTTCGACGACCACAATCGCATCGTCCACCACAATTCCAATAGCCAGAATCAAGCCGAACAGCGTGAGCATATTGATAGAAAATCCCAGCATGCTCATCACGGCAAAGGTGCCGATGAGCGACACCGGAATGGTAATGGCCGGAATAAGGGTGGCGCGGAAATTTTGCAGGAACAGGATGATCACAATCAATACCAGCACAACTGCGAAAATCAGTGTTATATATACTTCCTTGACGGAAGCTTTAATAAAACGGGTCGTGTCCAGCGTGATTTCATATTTAACACCTTTCGGGAACGTTGTTTTGAGTTCTTCCATTTTTTTCTGCACAACGGTGGAAACTTCCAGCGAATTGGCATCGGGCAATTGATAGATAGCAATGGTAGCCGAAGGTTTTCCGTTTCGCTTGGCAATACTGGTGTAAGTTTTACTTCCCAATTCGATTTTCGCAATGTCTTTCAAATAGAGGAAACGCCCGCCGTCCAGCGCACGGATTACAATTTTGCCGAATTCTTCTTCGCTCATCAACTGTCCTTTCAAGTTGAGGGAATATTGATACACTTGTTCGCGGGTCGAAGGTTCTTCGCCGATTCTTCCGGCCGATACTTGCACGTTCTGTTCGCCCAAAGCTTTCGCCACATCCATAGGCGTGAGGCCGCGTATGCGCAATGCTTCGGGGTCGAGCCATGCCCGCATGCTGTATTCGTCGGCACCGAATGCGCCAATGTCGCCCACGCCGGGTAAACGGCCTAATTCATCCACTAAATTTATTTTGGCATAGTTCGAAAGGTACAACGCATCCATCGTGCTGTCGGACGATGTGAGATTGAGCAGTAATACAATATTGGTCGATTTTTTCGCAGTGGTGACGCCCAAACGGGTAACATCCGCCGGCAAATTGTTCATGGCCTGGCTCACGCGGTTTTGCACCAATATGGTCGCCATGTCGATATCGGTGCCTACGGCAAACGTTACGGTAAGTTGGTACACACCGGCGCTCGACGAGGTGGACGACATGTATATCATGCCTTCCACGCCGTTCACCTGTTGCTCTATCGGTGCGGCCACCGTTTCGGTAATCGTTTGTGCATTGGCCCCGGGATAATACGCCGTGACGCCCACCGTAGGCGGCGTAATTTGCGGATAAAGCGACACCGGCAACGAGCGGAATGTTACCCCGCCGGCAACAATAATCAGTATCGCCAGTACGGTTGCAAAAATAGGTCTGTTGATGAAAAATTTCGACATGATTATGGTTCTTTTACCGGTTCCACTTTTTGCCCGTCACGCACCCGCACAAGGCCTTTCGTTACGTATTGTTCTTTTTCCGTCAAGCCTTCCGTAATCTCGCGCATATTGTCGTCCTGCAATGCGCCGACTTTCACATGGCGGTATGCCGTACGTGACGAGTCGTCGAGCACATACACAAATCGCCCCGATTGGTCGGTACCGATGGCGCCTTCGGGCACTAACAACGCATCAGCCACTTTCCTGTAAGGCAACAATAATTTCACATACATTCCACTGCGCAATTCTCCGTTATCGTTTTCAATAATTGCTCGCAGGTTAATGGTTCCGGTCGATAAATCGACATTGGGAGCGAGGTAGTCTATTTCTCCGGAATATGTTTTTGTTAACTTTTCGGAAAATTGTAATTCTACTTTATTGAAAGAAAAACGTTGTTTCTCCGTATCCTTCCGATTGATGAAATCGGCAAAATAACGGCTGTCTTCCACATTGAAATAAACATATAAGCGATGGTCTTTATACATTGTGGCTAATTTTTCGCCATTGCCCACCAAATTTCCCCGATCGATAAAGTTGCGCGAAATACGTCCGCTGAAAGGCGCACGGACATAGCAATAACTCAACGCTGTTCGGGACGAATTCAGTTGCGCCTCGGCAGCCGATACGGCGGCACGGTTCAAATCCACTTCGGTTTGTGCCTGAATCACATCTATCTCGCTCACGGCATTGCTTTGCGAAGCTTCTCTTATCCGTTTGTTGTTTGCCACGGCAAAGGCTAAGTTGGCTTTGGCGGTGCGGAGGTTAGCCTCGGCCGTTTTCACATGGTCTTCGTATGTCGAAGGTTCAATGACAAATAATACCTCGCCCGCTTTGACGGATTGGCCGGCTTTGAAACGCACCTCCTGCAACGTGCCCTGCACACGCGCTACCAAATCTACCGTCTGTTCCGACTCCAGATAACCCGGATATTCCAGTTTATATACAATGTCGCGTTTTTCAGGATAAGCCACACTTATCTTTAGGAGCGGCGGAGCTACTTTCGTTTCATGTTTACAAGCGACTGCAAATAGTAATAGAATTAAAATTCCGGCGACTGATTTCAATATCGTTTTTATCATGATTTGTTTCGTTTTTCATTTGTACCTCCTTGTCATTCTTCGCTTCGCTCAGAATGACAAAAAGCTATTGCGTATTTATTCCCAAAGCCCTGTATAAACTTATCAAATAAAGTAACGACGCGCTTTCCGCCGTTACTTTTTCATTCTCGTAAATCAATAAATAACGTTGGGCATCCAACACATTTTGAAAATTCACCAGCCCTCTTTTATATAAATCGAGCGATAAATCGACCGTGATTTGCGCTTGTTTGCAAGCTTCATCCGTAGCGGCAATTTGTTTCAGCGATTGGTTGTAGGCGTTCATCGCATCGTCCGTTTCCTGCAGTGCGGAGAGGATAATTTGATTGTAATGGTTGATGGACTGGTCTAACTGCTCTCTTGCCAACTTGGTATTTTCCTGTAACTGGCGTCCGGCAAACAGTGTCCATTTCATCGATGGTGCGATTTGCCAATTCAAATGATCGGGTTGAAACAACTGTTCGAAATTTTTCGACACATAACCTACCGAACCGTTGATATAAAGTTTAGGATACCAATCGGCTTTTGTGGCGCCTAATGCAGAGGCTTGTGCGTTCAGCCGGCTCTCGGCGCTACGGATATCGGGGCGTTGGCGAATGAGGTCGGCCGGCAATCCTACTGCAATTAGTAATGGTTTTTCCAACTTGAAATTTTCGGGAAGCGTTTGCAGTCGTTCCCGTAAGCGCCAAGGTACGTCGCCCAACAATATGCCGAGTATATTTATTTGCGAGAGAATGTTTGCTTCAATACCGGGAATCGATGCTTTGGTGCTATTGTAAATAGTTTTCGCCTGCGCCACGTCCAGCGCCGATACCAAGCCCGACTTAAACCGCGCCTCGGTAAGCTTCACCGTGCTTTCCTGCGCGCTCAAATTGCGCTGTGCAACTCCCAATTGCTGCTGATACATGCGCAATGTTACGTAGGCCGATGCTACCTGTGCCCGCAACGAGGCCATTATTCCCTTATAGTCTTCCTGCGAAGCGATGAACAGTTCTTTTTGCGATTTCGCGCGCTGGCGAACACTTCCGACGATATCTACTTCCCAACTCATATCCAATCCGACACGGCCCATTCGTGTAGAAACATTATCCACGCCCAGCACCGTAATACTTTGCGGAGAATAGGAAACATCGGCGCTTATTTGCGGATAAAAAGCACCTTGCTGTATGCGCATGCGTGCTTTGGCAGCGTCCATGCGGTTAGCGGCGATGAGCAAATCGTAATTTCCCGCTACGGCGCTTGCTATCAGGCTGTCGAGCAACGGGTCGCCGAATGGCGCCCACCATTGGTCGGCAATAGGCAATGTTTGCTGAAAATTTTCGTCGGAAAACCATTGTTCCGGCAAATTCCCGGATGTTTGTTGATTGTTTTGTGCGTGAGATGAAACGGCACATAAACCTGCTAAAAAGCAAGCGATTATTGTTGTTATTTTTTTGACCACCGCCCTCATTATTCAGACTATAATGAGATTTAAACAACAATAAGCATGCCAATTTGAAATGCACCCTTTGATAGGAAGAGTTAGGCGAAATCGATTTTCGCCGAACGCTATCTGAATAAGTGTTTAAATTTGCCCATAGCGGTTGTTATAGCCGGGCTGAAAATAGGCAAAACCAAAAAGTTAAACAATTTACCACTAAGGCACTCAAAGGATTTTAGCTTCGCTGAGCTTGCCCTTTCAGAGCTGCGGTTCACAAAGTAACACAAAATTTTGAAAGACAATACCTCCCTCTTTGTGAACCTTAGTGCTACTTGGCCGAACGAACTCGTTCAGGCGGGCTTCGTGCTCTTAGTGTTTAAAATTGTTTTTTGAACAGCCTCCAGTGAAATTTAAACAATTGTTTTTTTGATAAAGGCTTTCTACATCCTCTCCGGCACCTCAATGCCGATAATTGCCATCGCAGTTTTCAGCACATGGGCAACTTGCTGTAAGAGCAGTAAACGTTGCCGTTTTAACGCTTCGTCGGGTTCTTTGAGCACGGTTACATCATGATAGAACTGGTTGAATTCTTTCGCTAATTCATACGTGTAGTTGGCCACCAATGCAGGAGAATGCGCGGCGCCCGCTTCACGGATTTTTTCGGGGAAAGCATCTATTATTTTCACCAACGCAATTTCGCGTTCGCTAAGAGCCGCATTTTGCAACGAGCCCTGCAAACCCTGCTCGGCGGCTTTGCGCAGCACCGATTTGATGCGGGCATGCGTGTATTGAATGAACGGCCCGGTGTTTCCATTAAAATCAATGGACTCCTTGGGATCGAAAAGCATGGTTTTCTTCGGGTCCACTTTCAGGATGAAATATTTCAGGGCGCCCAAGCCAATCATGTTGAACAAGCGTTGTTGTTCGTCTTCCGGAATATCGTCGAGTTTGCCTAATTCCAACGATGTTTCACGGGCGGTTTGCACCATGCCGTCAATCAAATCGTCGGCATCGACCACAGTACCTTCGCGCGATTTCATTTTCCCTTCGGGCAATTCCACCATGCCGTAGGAAAGGTGGTAAATGGCGTCGGCCCAATCGTAGCCGAGTTTTTTCAAAATAAGTTTGAGCACTTGGAAATGGTAATTCTGTTCGTTGCCCACCACATAAATATGTTCGTCGAAATGATATTCGTCATAACGCTGTTGGGCGGTTCCCAAGTCCTGTGTCATATACACCGAGGTGCCGTCGGAACGCAACAGGAGTTTCTGGTCCAAGCCGTCGGCCGTGAGGTCGCACCACATCGAGCCGTCGTCTTTCCGGAATAATATGCCTTTGCGCAAACCTTCCTCCACAATTTTTTTGCCTAACAAATAGGTTTGCGATTCGTAGTAAGTTTTGTCGAACGACACTCCGAGATTTTTGTAGGTCACATCGAAGCCTTTATACACCCAGCCGTTCATTGTTTTCCACAAATCGACCACTGCTTGGTCGCCTTGTTCCCATTGGCGCAGCATTTCCTGCGCTTCGAGCATGATGGGTGATTGCTTAGCCGCTTCCTCGTCGCTCTTTCCTTGCGCTTTCAGTTCCGCTTGTTGTTTTTTGTATTCTTTGTCGAACAACACATAATAGTCACCCACCAAATGGTCGCCTTTCTTGCCCGACGATTGCGGCGTTTCTCCGTTCCCGAATTTCTGCCAGGCCAGCATCGACTTGCAAATGTGGATGCCGCGGTCGTTTACCAAATTCACTTTAATGACTTTGTGCCCGTTTGCTTCCAACAATGTGGCCACGGCATAACCTAACAAATTATTGCGGACATGCCCCAAGTGCAAGGGTTTGTTGGTATTGGGCGACGAATATTCCACCATCACGGTCTTTCCCGATACGGGCATAAACCCGTAGTCCGTTGTTTCGGAGATATTTTTTAAACGCGCCTGCCAGAATTCCGCAGAAAATTTAATATTTAAAAATCCTTTAATAACGTTGTATTTCGACACTTCTGCGCAATGCTCCACCAGCCATTTCCCGATTTCGCTGCCGGTTTGTTCTGGCGATTTTTTACTTATTTTTGACAAGGCGAAAGTCACAGCCGTGATATCGCCTTCAAACTCGGTACGGGTGGCTTGTAAAGCAAAGACAGCCGCCGCCACGGTTTGCTCATATAGCGCCTGTACGGCTTCAGTTAACTTTGCGCTGATAATTTGTTCTACAGTAATCATAATTGAATATAAAGAGGTGCAAAGCTACAAAAAAGCAGCAAATGGCGCAAGGGAAGATATCGGCGGGGTACATGTCCTTCCGGCGTTATTCGCCTTTGGCGCGGGAAGATCCTCTAATGAACAATCACTATTTGTAAATTTAAACAGATCCTTTATCCCCGGAGGGGATATATGTTAATAACCACGGGTAAGTGAAGCATTACCCGTGGCCAGCCGTATCAGTACATCCTTTCGCGCGGCGCACTTCCGGTGTTTCAAGGCGCAGGTTTGTTCCCGCGCGAGAGGAGAGTCGCTGCTTCATCCCGTGGGCTATTCCGACAAGTCGGAATCACCCACGGTTATTCATATAATACCACTTCGTGGTAAGCCACTTCAAGTCTCACAGAATTTAGATGCGTTTGCCCGGCCCCTTCCCGACGTTATTTGCCTTTGGCGCATGAGCTTCACGGTGATACGGCTCGGCCACCCCAAAAGGAGGCAGCGCGGGAACAGCCTCAACGCCCGTAGGGAGAGAAGAAAAAATTACTCTTAACGCATCACCCCTGATGTTCTTTCCGCAGTAAATCGATTACTGTTTTCACGGGATTGAACGTGATGAGCGGCACTTCCACGAACATGGTGTTCCAGTCGCTCATGGCGCCGTTCCACAGGCCCGGCAGTTCCTGCGCTTTCAGTGTGCGGCCGTCTTTGCTTTTGGTGGAAATAAATCCCGTCGCCGGGTCGCGGAACTGGCGCAAATCGAACTTACCGCCTTTATAGTCGCGGAACGAGCACACCAAATCCACCGGATTGAAATGCGTAGCGGCCATAAAAATATCCTTGTTCTTTTTCATGTCGATTTGCACGCTTTCGGCAATCTGCAACGATAGCGAGCCATCGGCATCTTTTGCAATAAACGGCCCGCCGCCGGGCTCGCCCACATTCTTGACCATGCCGCACACGCGCAAAGGCCGGTTGAGCTTATTGTAGAGCATGCCGGCATAATCGTTACTTTCTGCACCTTCGGGCAGTGTTACACAAAAATTAATTTTAAGGAATTTCTCGATTTCATGCAGGTTCACCGAATCGGCGCCCCACTCTATGGCTTCGATATAGGTACGGATTTGCTTCTGCAATTGTAACAACATGCCCGCTAAAATCTTCTTCCAGCGTACGGTTTCGGCTTTATACAAATCGGGAACGATATTGTCGATATTTTTGATAAACACCATATCTTCCTGCATTTCGTTCAGGTTCTCCAACAGCGCTCCGTGCCCGCCGGGGCGGAAAAGCAAACTGCCGTCGGCGTTCCGGAAAGGCTCGTTGCGTTCATCTACGGCAATGGTATCGGTCGATTTTTTTTGTTCGGAGAAAGTGATTTCGAATTGTACGCCGAAAAGTTTTTCATAATTTTTCTGCACTTGCTTCAGCACCTTTTTAAAGCCGCTGCGATGTTCGGGCGATACCGTAAAATGCAAGCGCGCCACATTATCCGTATCTTTCGAATACAAAGCCGCTTCTACCAGATGCTCCTCGAAAGCCGTGCGTGCAACGTCGTCATAGCGGTGGAATTTCAACAATCCTTTGGGAAGATTGCCATAGTTCAATCCTTTCGCTCCCAACAAAGCGTTCAATATCGACAAATGGTCTTTCAATCTGGCGCCTTTTATCGACTTCAAATCGTTGTAGAAAGCAAAATCCGTCAAACGTTCAAAAAAAGCCTTCGTTTCGCTGTCGGCAAGCGGCGCTTTCGGATGATCTTGCAAAAAGGCTTGCGTTTCATACAGCGATTTGAACATACGGGTTGCAGCCCCCGAAGCCGGTACAAACTTCAAGCGGCTACCCGTCCATTTGTCATAAAGAGCTATTAATTCTTCCTGTTGTTTTTTACTTACTTGTACAATCCCTTCCTTTACGGTAGCCGGCGCCGTAACCGGCAGGAAAGGAAATCCTTTGCGGAAGTTTTTCAATTGCTGCTCCACTTGTTCCAAGCTGATTCCCATGCGGGAAAGCTGTTTTAAGTCAGAAGAATTCATCATAACAAAACAGGTATTAAGGGAAGAAACCGCATTTACACTGCCAGCCGTTTCTCCGGGTTATTACAAAAATTTCAAAATTCAATCACTCAAAATTCAACATTTTGCTATATGATTGCGTACTTATTTTCAGATGATATAATTTTCATCCTCCTTGATTACACGGCATCCCAACTCTTTTAACACAGTGGCCAATGCGGTGTTTTTACTTACATGTACGTTGTATCCGCTAAAATCGTTCCGAAATTCGTATGCCGTTCTTAACTGCTCAAAATGTGCAGGTTGCCGGCGCAAATTATGGTCATCTTTCATAATTTCATAGCTTTTTTGAAGTCCTGAAAATAGATTGTCTTGTGAACCAAGTTTTAATTCGAGCGGCTCCGTCGTCGCCTCCGGCACAAAATCAAACAGCGCTTTCCATCCGAAAAACCGCGCGGCGGCTTGCACTATCATACGGGTGGCATTCATTTTTCCCTGAACGGAATAACCGGCAATGTGCGGCGTGGCAATATCCGCCAAAGGCAACAACGATTCGTTGACGAGCGGCTCGTGTTGCCACACGTCGATCACAATGGCGCCTAATTTTTTACGTGATGCTATCAGCGCCTTTTCGTCCGCCACCTCGCCCCGCGAAGCATTGAAGAACCACGCGCCCGGCTTCATCTTGCTGAAAAAATCGGCATTCGCCATTTCGTAAGTATCGGCGGCTAAAGGCACGTGCAGCGTGACGGCGTCGGAATTTTTCAACAATTCATCCAAGCCGGTAAAACCGGCAGCGCCCTCGCGTGCAGCCCGCGGCGGATCGTTCAGCAACACGTTCATACCTAAGACCTCTGCGGCTTTCGCTACTAATTTTCCTACATTTCCCACGCCGACAATGCCCAAGGCCATTCCGTTCAACGGGCGTTTTTGGCGTTCGCTCAGCGTCAATAATGCCGCCACCATGTATTGCATTACCGCCGCGGCATTGCAGCCCGCCGCATTGGCCACCGTGATGCCGCGTTGCGAGCAATAGTCCACATCAATATGGTCGGTACCGATAGTAGCCGTTCCGATAAATCGCACCGGCGTTCCGTCCAGCAACGTGGCATTCACTTTTGTGCGGGTGCGAATCAGCAGGGCATCGGCGTCGCGTAGTTGTTGCGCATCAATAGCGTTGCCGGGCAAGTACACCACTTCCGCGTACGATTCCAGTATTCCTTGTATATAAGGAATGTGCCTGTCAATCACTATTTTCATTTTATAATTTGGTTAAACTATAATAAACACAATTCATCAATTACTTTTGTTCCGGCCTTCCGGTTGATTTGCGCCACAATATCCGTACGCATCATAAACAACTGGCTGCGCACTACCGACGAATCCAAATGAACAAAAAGTTTATTGTCTTTGATATATTTTTTCCGTGTAACCCTTGCTACGCTCAAGCCCAACAAATCATCCCACAAGGCATACACGCGGGTATGCAGCAAGCCTGTTTCCAATCCTTCGCTGGCAATCATTTCGCGCAAAGCGTCTTTTAATACTATTGTTTTATGTCGTTGCATTAAATTAAAAAAACATTTTTAACCACTAAGGATACAGATTCTTCACTTCGCTCAGAATGACAAAATCCGATATCTGATATCTAAAATCTACTATCGTTATACAGATTGCTTCACTTCGTTCGCAATGACGCGCATCGCAGCTTTATTCTTCGTTCCTGAACTCTCCTTTCTCTGTCGTAAAAATCTTATACTCCTGCGTCAATTCTTTTATCATGTGGTTCAGGCGGGCTTTGTTACTATCGGTCAGGAAAATCTGCCCGAACGTTTCGTCGGCCACCAGCGCCACCAATTGCTGCACGCGGCCTGCATCCAGTTTATCAAAAATATCATCCAACAATAAAATAGGCCGGAAACCGCAGTG
This sequence comes from Bacteroidales bacterium, assembly GCA_031551045.1. Lineage (GTDB taxonomy): Bacteria > Bacteroidota > Bacteroidia > Bacteroidales > UBA932 > JAVBOD01. The sequence goes on along the minus strand of JAVBOD010000057.1, from coordinate 2,516 downwards.
TTGCTTCAATAATTCGTATTGCGCCAATTTCAATGCTAACAAAAATGTTTTTTGCTGTCCTTGCGAACCGATGCGCCGCAGTGAATGTTTATCGAGCTGCATCATAATATCGTCGCGATGAATGCCCACGGTGGTGTGTTGCATTACCCGGTCGCGTTCCCTGTTTTTAGCCAGCAAATCCAGCAGCGAACCTTCCACAAGGTCGGATCGATAGGCCAACGCGGCATTTTCCTTGCCGCCCGACAGGCGGTGGTAGAGCTGTGTAACCGACGGTTCGAGTTCTTCCACCAAGGTTTTGCGGCGTTCGTAAATCACGGCAGCCTGATGCGAAAGTTGTTCGTCTAACGTAAGCAACACTTCTTCCAGCGCCGGCGAATAGGGCGCTTTCAGCAATTTATTACGCTGCTGCAACACATGGTTGTAGCGCATGGATGCCTGCAAATATTCGCGGTCGATTTGCGAAAGCAGGTAGTTCATATATTTCCGGCGTTCTTCGCCCGATTCGTTAATTAACTCGCTGTCGGTGGGCGATATCATTACCAAAGGCAACAACCCGATATGTTCCAGCAGGCGGTCGTACGTTTTCCCGTTGTGTTTAAACACTTTCCCCTCGCCGCGTTGCACGCCGCAAAACGTGGTTTCCTCGGCGCCGTTGCGCACATAGGTTCCCTGTATGGTAAAATATGGCGTGCCATGCAGGATATTCAAGGCATCGCTACCGCCAAAATAGCTCTTGGTCATGGATAGGTAATACACGGCATCCAGTAAATTCGTCTTCCCTTCGCCGTTATTTCCTAAAATACAATTGATATTAGGAGAAAAATCAAGCTCCGCCGAAGCGATATTCTTAAAATTAGCTATGGTCAAGTGCTTTAAGTACATCGCCGCCTCCTGTATAAGTCTTTAAAATACAAATTTACTCAATTTTTTTTCACTTTTACTAAAAAAGTGTATTTTTGCAGCCTATTTAAAAAAATATACCATGTCGAAGAAAAAAGAACTCGAGCACAAAGATCCTGAAATCAAGGTAGAAAACGCATTGGGTAAAACCGAAATGTTTTTGGCTCATCACAAAAACACATTATTGTATGTGTTGATTGGCATCGTGGGTGTTGCTGCCATTATTTTTGGCTATGAGAAATTATATAAAGAGCCGCTTAAAAAAGAAGCACATGCACAAATGTTTACCGCCGAACAATATTTCCGCACCGACTCGTTTGCCTTGGCGTTGAATGGCGACGGCAACGCCTGGGGCTTTAATCAAATTATTGATGAATACGGCTCGAAAGCAGGAAAAGTGGTGTATTTTTATGCCGGCGTATGTCAATTGCAAACCGGCCAATACCGCGAAGCGATTGAAAACCTGAAAAAATACGATGCCAAGGATGAAATAACCGCTGCCCGCGCATTGGGCTGCATCGGCGATGCGTATGTGGAGCTGAACGAACTGCCCGAAGCAGCCAACTATTTTGTTAAAGCCGCCAACTACCGCGATAATGCGTACGCTCCGAAATATTTGTTGAAAGCCGGTTTGGTGTACGAAGAATTAGGAAAAACGGATGAAGCCATAAAAGTATATCAACAAATAAAAGACCATTACGCTCAAACGACGGAAGGCCGCGAAATCGATAAATACATCGCCCGGCTGAATCCGACTTTGTAACGGTTGGAGTAACATAGAGACCAAGGCGCTTTTGTCTTGGTTTTTTTTGTCCACAGATTACACAGATGAGCACAGTTTTAAACACAAATAATGTAAAACTCGAGATATTGAATTTTAAATAATTATGGGAAGAGCTTTTGAATACCGGAAAGAACGTAAGATGAAACGTTGGGGAAACATGTCGCGCGTGTTTACCCGCCTTGGCAAGGAATTGACGATTGCCGCCAAAGCCGGCGGCACCGACCCCGAAAACAATCCCCGCCTGCGTGCTATTATCCAAACGGCGCGTGCCGAAAATATGCCCAAAGATAACATCGACCGGGCTATCAAACGGGCGGTGGAAAAAGACCAAAGCGAATATAAAGAAGTCGTATATGAAGGCTACGGCCCGCACGGCATCGCGTTTCTCATAGAAACCGCTACCGACAACACCACCCGCACGGTTGCGAATGTCCGCAGCTATTTCAACAAGCACAACGGTTCGTTGGGAACGTCGGGCAGCGTGGAATTCATGTTCGAACATAAATGCGTGTTCAAGGTAAAAGCGAAAGAAGGCATAAACATGGAAGACCTGGAGTTGGAATTGATTGACTACGGTTGCGAAGACGTGTTTCAAGACGAAGACACGATTATGATTTATGCGCCTTTTGAATCGTATGGCGCCATTCAGAAATATATTGAAGAAAATGGCTTTGAATTAGTCAGCGGAGGTTTTGAACGTATTCCGGTGGGCGAGTTGAAAGAACTCAATCCCGAACAAAAGGCCGAAATTGAAAAGTTAATCGAGAAATTCGAAGAGGACGATGACGTGCAAAACGTTTACAATAATATGAAGTAGTAACTATAAAGTATA
>JAVBOD010000114.1:0-2516 GCA_031551045.1 Bacteroidales bacterium | reverse complement strand
TTCACGTTTACGATCGTTGGTTTGGCGTGCAAGTTCTATGAACTCGCGGGCGTAGTGCAGTGCAACGTTACGATCCCTGGAAGAATAATATTTTGATAGGTGGAAATAAGCAGGTTTGCGCGTTTCAATATCTTCGGATTTGGACATTGCAATCAGCGAATCGAGATTTTGAGCTCGCATTGTGATGACACTAAAAAGAAATAGTAATGCGAATATGGCTTGTTTAAAAAGAATGTTCGTTTTCATAGCATGTTTGGTTTTAGTACCTGCAAAACCGTTGCAGGTGGTTTTTATATGGTCAAAGATAATTATTTATAATCTATGTTAAATATGAGCTTGTTCTTTTAATTTTTTGAAATGGTGTCAGCCGGAAATACTCACTTCTCAAAGAAAATTCAAGTTGTCGCACCTTTCATTAATGCCCTACGGGCAATTCTTGCATTCTTGTAAAATAGTCTATTGATATTGTTGCCCGCCAGCCGGCGGACAAACTTCCCCGTAGGGGAATGATATCAATAGAAGCGTGAAAGCGATAAATTGCTCCGTTGTCCGTAGGACATTAAGCATAACAATTTAAAATGCTCTTTCCATAATCATAAATCGTTCATCACAAAATCCGCTGCAAAATTAATTTGCCCCGGCGGAAGAAAAATTACCAAAAATGGTAATTTTTGAAGGCAACACTCCTCCGACCTTTGCCGTCGAACTTAAAAACATAACATATTATGAAAAAACTAATTATTATCGTCGCAGCAGTATGCTTTGGAGCGGTGCAGGCAAATGCACAGGAAACTACTATTACAAAAGGTACGAATATCGCGAGCTTGGGCATCGGCTTCGGCGGCACGCTTTATTCGGGATTGGCCGGCAGCGGCGTGTCGCGCACTCCGGCCTTTTCCGTATCGTACGAACGCGGCATTGTCGATCACTTGTGGGACGACCGCAGCGTAATTGGCGTGGGTGGTATTTTGGGGTATGCTCATGCCAGTTACGATTATTCCGGCTGGGGCTGGTCGTCCAACAGTTTTGTTATCGGTGCACGCGGCGCGTTGCACTATGCTTTCTTAGATAAGCTGGATACTTACACCGGCCTTATGTTGGGCTACAACATTGCTTCTACCACCTGGAACGGCGCCGGCAGCGAATTGTGGGGCGGTAGTGATTCCTTCGGCGGTTTCGAGTGGAGCTGGTTTGTGGGCGCCCGCTATTACTTTACCGATCAATTTGCCGCCTTTGCTGAACTGGGTTATGGCATTGCCATCCTGAACATCGGCGTGTCGATGAAATTCTAAAAATCGTTCAAAAAAACAATAACCAAAAAAATTATGAAAATTATGAAAATGAATAAAATTTTTAGCGCTGCAATCTTGAAAACCATGGGTAAATTCAATTATGCACTGGCCATTTTGGCAATTACCGCAATGAGTTGTGCCTCTTGCGGAGACAAGAATAACGGCGGCGAAGAAGAAGTGCCCACCGGCGGCTATTTTAAAATGAAAAGCGCCAATATTACTTTCAAAAAAATCGATAATGGCGATGAAACCCCATACTACGTAATATGGGACAATTATGGTAAACTTTATCGCATCGGCGACGACAAGCATGTTTCTGTCATCGATGAAACAACCGGTAAAGGATTCTCACTGTCAATCGCAAATAAAAGATGGTCGGATGTAAGTGCTTCGTACGTTTCTTCGATGCTCACGGGCCGTATGAGTATGAAATTTGCAGATAGTCCCACTGTGCCGGGCTACAAAAAGTTGCCCAATCGTACCGTTGCCGGCAAAGATTGTGTCGTATATTCCACTACTTATGGCGGAATAACCACCGTACTTGGCGGATGGAACGGAATAAAGCTTTTGGAGGAACAGACCGGAACTATTGACGGCACCAGCATTGTGGTGAACGAAAGCTTCACCGCTACTTCCTTCAGCGAAACCGTGCCGGCCAACAGCTTTGTCGTTCCGTCGGATTATACGAAGGAATAATATTTACACATCCTCCTCAATGGGCGAAAATACAAAACCTGTTAGAGGTTAAGGATAATTGCCGTCTGCTTTAGCCGACGGTATTTAGCTCCATCATTCAATTTGCGCGCGGAAAATAAGCAGTTTTTCAAGGAAAATAATCATTCCGCGCGCATACATGGATGTGACCTTGGGACCGTCAGCTAAAGCAGACGGCAAAAGAAAAAAATTAAAGATAAACATAGACTAACAAATTATGAAAACAACCAAACTATTACTGATAGCGTTGCTCCACCTTTGGAGTCTATCGCTCGCTTCCTGTGGCGACAAAGACGAACCTGCGCCGCCCGATACCACTCCGGTGATTACCGGATTCACGCCCGCCGAAGCCAAAGCCGGCGAAACGATTACCATTACCGGCGCCAACTTTAGCTCCGTAGCAAGCGAAAATAGCGTTACGTTGAACGGCGTAGCTGCTACTGTACTGACAGCTATTTCTACCGAAATAAAAATCAGCGTTCCTAAAAATAAACAATGCACCGGTATGCT
>JAVBOD010000054.1:0-4353 GCA_031551045.1 Bacteroidales bacterium | reverse complement strand
AGCATGAATTTCATATCGCCGGCGGGCGACGAACCCGGATTGTAATTGGAAGCCAGCGCCACCGGCAAACCCGCATCAATCATGCCGCGTGCCGGAGGATAATTTTGTGCCAAAAAGAAATTCGAACCCGGCAACAAAGTCGGCATCGTTTCTGATTGCAAGAGGCATTCTATTTCTTCTTTTTCCGTATTATCAACATGGTCAACCGAAGCGGCGCCGTATTTCACCCCTGCTTGAATCCCGCCGGAACGCGAAAGTTGGTTGGCGTGCACTTTTCCGATTAATCCGTATTTCAAGCCGGCCATCAATATCCGCTCGGTATCTTCCACCGTAAAAAATCCTTGTTCGCAAAAAATATCCACATAGTCGGCCAAATCTTCGGCAGCCACTTGCGGCATCATTTCGTTAATAATTAAATCTACGTATTCGCTTTGCCGGCCTTTATATTCCACGGGCACCGCATGAGCAGCCAGTAAGGTGGCTTTAACCGTAAGTGGCGTATTTTGAGCAATGCGTTTAATTACGCGCAGCATTTTCAATTCATCTTCGACCGTAAGCCCATAGCCGCTTTTTATTTCCACGGCGCCGGTTCCGAAGTTAATGATTTCCCGCGCCCGCGCCAGTGTTTGAGCATATAATTCATCTTCGGAAGTGTTATGCAATAATTTTGCAGAATTCAAAATTCCGCCGCCGCGGCGGGCAATTTCTTCGTAGGAAAGTCCGCGGATTTTATCGCCGAATTCCTGTTCGCGGCTTCCTGCATAGACTAAATGCGTGTGTGAATCGCAGAACGAGGGCATCACCATCTTGCCGCGGGCATCAATTACCGTCGCTTGTTCAAGATTTCCGGGCAATTGTTTCATCGTTCCGAAATCTACGATACGGTTTTCATCCAGCAATAAAAAAGCATCGTCGAGGCATGTTAGATTTTGCATGGCTGCACCACATACTTTAACTTGCGGTGTTTCTTCAACCTGAATTAGTTTTTTGATGTTTTTGATCAGTAGCATAGTCGGCAAAGATACAAAAAAACCGGTTGGATTCCCAACCGGCACATTCATTCAAAATGTAAGTAATTTCCTGTTTAGCGTTCTACACGTTCACGGGCAACAGATACATTAATGTTCCGGCCCATGTGCTCCGAGCCATTCAATGCTTTGATAGCGGCTTCCGCTTCATTGTCGTTAGGCATTTCAACAAAACCATAACCTTTTGAGCGTTGGCTGTCACGGTCGGTGATAATTTTAGCCGAAGCTACTTCGCCATAAGAAGAAAACAGTTGTTTTAAGTCATCGCTCTTAGCCTTAAAACTCAAACTTGATACAAAAATGTTCATAGAACAATTAATAAAATTAATAAAAAATTGAACTTTGTTTTTGAGTTTTAGGCTCAGAAATGGTTAGCATTCGTGAAACAGAAACACCCAAAAGACAAGGCAAAGGTAGTTAAATAACTGATATAACAAAATTTTGGGATGAATTTATATTGCAATGTTAAAATAAGTTATGGGCTTATTGCGCCAATTTTTCCTTCAAATACATCCCCGTATAGGACTCTTTGCAAGTAGCCACTTGCTCCGGAGTTCCTTCACAGACCAAGGTTCCGCCGTCTTCGCCGCCTTCAGGCCCGAGGTCGATAATCCAATCGGCGCTTTTGATAACATCCATGTTGTGTTCCACTACAATCACCGAGTGCCCGCGCGAAACCAAGGCGTTCAGCGCTTTCAATAATATCTTGATATCATGGAAATGCAAGCCGGTAGTGGGTTCGTCGAAAATAAAAAGCAAAGGGTCGGCGCTGCTTTCTTTGCCGAGGAACGAGGCTAACTTCACGCGCTGGCTTTCGCCGCCGCTGAGCGTGTTGCTCGATTGTCCCAATTTGATGTATCCCAACCCTACATTTTGCAAGGGCTGCATGCGCTCTACAATTTTTTTTGCCAGCGGTTCTTTTTGTTCCCCGAAAAATTCGATGGCCTGGTTTACCGTCATGTTCAACACATCGGCAATGTTGTTGCCTTTGTACTTCACTTCCAGAATATCCGGTTTAAAGCGTTTGCCGCCGCACGATTCGCACACCAGCGTCACGTCGGCCATAAATTGCATTTCTACTTTGGTAACGCCTTCGCCTTGGCACTCTTCGCAACGCCCGCCGTCGATATTGAACGAAAAATGCGAATGTCCGTACCCGTTCAATTTAGCATAGGGCTGTTCGGAAAATAGTTTGCGGATTTCGTCGTAAGCCTTGATATACGTGATGGGATTGGAGCGCGACGAGCGGCCTATCGGCTGCTGGTCTATCATTTCCACGCCTTTTAAACGGGTGAGGTCGCCGCGCAAAGCGTCGAATTGTCCGGGTTTTTCACCGTATTGGTTGATATGTTTATTCAGCGCCGGATACAAAATATCGCGCACCAACGACGATTTCCCGGAACCGCTTACGCCGGTCACCGCTACAATGCCGTTCAATGGGAATTTTACATGAATGTTTTTAAGATTGTTCTCGCGGGCTCCGACTATTTCAATGTAACTATTGAGTTTGCGGCGCTGAGCAGGTATTTCAATCGCCTCCTTTCCGGAGAGGTAAGAAAGCGTGAGTGATTGAGAATTGAGCATTGAGAATTGAGCATTCTTTTTTGATGTTTTTTCATTCTCCACTTTCCATTTTCCATTTTCAATGGTTCCTTGAAAAACTATTTCTCCGCCATGCCGTCCGGCTAACGGGCCGATATCGATAATTTCATCGGCGGCGCGCATGATTTCTTCTTCGTGTTCTACCACCAATACCGTATTTCCGAGGTCGCGCAATTGTTTCAGCACTTTTATCAATCGCTGTGTGTCGCGCGGGTGCAGCCCGATGCTCGGCTCGTCGAGAATGTATAAAGAGCCGACTAAACTGCTGCCGAGCGAAGTGGCTAAGTTGATACGTTGGCTCTCGCCGCCGCTGAGCGTATTCGATAAGCGGTTTAAAGTAAGATAGCCCAAGCCTACATCCAATAAAAACTGTAAACGGTTTGTTATTTCGACTAAGGTACGTTCGGCAATTGTTTTTTCGTAATCCGTCAGTGTCAGCGTTTCCATGAATATTTTCAAATCTTCAATGGAAAGCAACACCAAATCGCTGATGGTTTTCCCGCCTACACGCACATATCCGGCTTCTTTGCGCAAGCGGGTTCCGTTACATTCGGGGCAACGTGTTTTGCCCATGTAGCGGCTCAGCATCACGCGGTATTGGATTTTATATTTATTCGCTTCGAGCATTTTGAAAAACTCGTGCAAGCCCGTAAAATAACGGTTTCCGTCCCACAATAATTGGCGTTGCGCTTCGCTCAGTTCGTAGTATGGTTTATGAATCGGGAAGTTGAATTTTGAAGAGCTACTGATGAGTTTTTCTTTAAATTCTTTCATCGTTTCGCCTTTCCAGCACGCTACGGCGTCATTATAAATCGATAACGAACGGTCGGGAATTACCAAATCTTCGTCGATACCGATCACTTTTCCGTAGCCTTCGCAAACAGGGCAAGCTCCCAGCGGATTATTGAAGCTGAATAAATGTTCCGACGGCTCTTCGAACTCCATACCGTCTAATGCAAATTGTGATGAGAATTCCGCTTTTAGTTGACGGCCGGGGCTTTCGACCATGCATACGCCGCGGCCTTCTTCGAAAGCGGTTTGTATCGAATCGGCCAAACGGCTCAACGCATCAACATCCGTAGTGGCGCTTACGCGGTCAATCAGCAAGCGGATAGTAGCTTTCGCATATTTCTCAATCTTCGGAAGTATTTCTTCGATACGTAAAATCTCTCCGTTTATCTCCAGGCGTGTAAACCCTTCGTTTTGCAACAGTGTGAGTTTTTCGATTAATCCTGTTTTTCCTTGTATTACGAGCGGAGAGAGTATATATAACTTTGTCCCTTCCGGTAAGCCGGCTACATAATTCACGACATCCGTCACCGTGTGGCGTTTGACTTCTTGCCCCGAAACAGGGGAGAAGGTACGGCCGATGCGGGCATAAAGCAATTTTAGGTAATCATAAATCTCCGTAGAAGTTCCTACCGTAGAGCGCGGATTGCGCGTGTTTACCTTTTGTTCGATAGCAATGGCGGGCGGAATACCGGTAATGAAATCAACATCGGGTTTATTCACACGGCCTAAGAATTGCCGGGCGTAGGCCGACAAACTTTCGATATAGCGCCGTTGACCTTCGGCAAAAATAGTGTCGAACGCCAAAGTCGATTTACCCGATCCCGAAAGCCCTGTAATAACAATTAACCGGTTACGTGGAATTTTTACCTCAATATTTTTGAGGTTGTGCATCCGCGCGCCTTTTATGTGGATGTATTGTTGTGTGTTCAAA
>JAVBOD010000094.1:0-14698 GCA_031551045.1 Bacteroidales bacterium | reverse complement strand
ACGGAATTGCTCGATGGTGTGGTACACATGGTGCTCGATGTGCGGCAACGCGCCAAAGCCAATAAAGACTTTTCCACCAGCGACCGGATCCGCGACGAGTTAGTGAAACTCGGAATCGTCGTAAAAGACACCAAAGACGGCAGTACGTGGTCATTGTCGTGATTCGTATTTTTTTTGTAAAAACAACCAACCCCTATGAAAAAACCAACCCTTTCGCGTGGCCTTGAACGCTTGAAAAAAGCCGTGTGGCGTTTTCCTCTTGCCGCTTTTTTCAGCCTTGCTTTTTTCACCGTACTTGTTTGCTACCTCGGCAATCCCGAAGGATTGCTCGACAATCACATTGTACGCTTGTGCATACCGCTGGCCCTGGGTTTTGTAGTATCGCTGGCCATACGTATTTTTTCGGAAGACCAAGGATTTCGAGGCTGGCGTAGTTGCGGCGACTTATTCGTAATTCCGCTAATGTTATGTTATTTCCTGCTGCTTCCGGACGACCGGAGTATGGCCGATCCCGACATAATACGTTACGCCGCATTGGTTATCGTTTCGCTATTACTGTTGTGCGTTGCGCCTTTTTCAACGACAAAACAACCGGCGTTGCTGTGGAGCTATAATGTAAAAATGTGGTTACACCTTGCGCTTTCGATAGCGTTTTCTCTCATCTTTTTCGGAGGATTTGCATTGGCCCTCGTTGCTATAGAAACGTTATTCAACGTAAAGATAAACGATAAGGCCTACGGCTATTTGGCGGCGTTCTTCTTCTCGCTTCACGCACCGCTATTTTTTGCCGCCGGGATTCCGGAGAAAACGGACGAAGAAAAATCGCTTAAATACCCCTTGTTACGTATTGTCGGCGAGTACGTGCTGTTGCCGATTTTAACAACGTACTTAATTATTTTGTATGCCTACGGATTGAAAATCCTATTCACATGGGAACTCCCGAACGGTTGGCTCACCTGGTTGATATTGATTTATTCCGGCGTCGGGTTACTCACTTATTTTTTGTTGCACAACCTCTATTTGAGCAAGAGCGATAAACTCTCCACACTTTTTGGAAAATATTTTTTCCTTTCTGAAATTCCTTTGATTCCGCTTTTATTCATTGCCATCTTCCGGCGCATCGGCGATTATGGAATTACGGAAAACCGTTATTTCATCCTTCTTTCCTCTTGCTGGCTGTTAGGTATCACGGTGTATATGATTTGGACAAAAGGAAAAACATTCCGCCCGGTATTTATTTCTTTCGCCGCAATAGCCCTGTTGTCCGTGGTCGGCCCCTGGAGCGCTTTTTCAATATCCGCCCAATCGCAACTGCATCGTTTGGAAGAAATGCTGTCGCAAAACGGACTGTTGGAAAACGGAAAGTGGACACAGAAAAGCGTACCAACAGTCATTGAAAATTCCGAGTACGAGGAAATTGAAAACACGATTTATTATTTTACAAAAAATAAGAAAACATCTTACTTGCAGCCCCTGTTAACGGAAAATATCGACACGCTAAACAACCGATACTCCGCATGGCAGTTAACAAGCTATCTGCTACGGGATGTAGAAAAAAAAGACGGCCAACGGCATTCGTTCTCGCTCTCGTCTGTTTTAGAAGACAGCGACGCACCGCTATCCATCGCCGGATACGATTATTTTATGAATGCCGAGTACAGCCGCTGGAACAATCAAAACACAACGGTTGTATTGACGCCGGAAGACAACGACAAAAACTATTGCCTGAAAATAACAAGCGATGCCGTTGCAAGGATTTATCATTACGGGAATCTTTTTAAAACACTCGATTTACAAGCGTTGACAAAACAAATACTCGAAAAAATAGACGTGGATACAACTTCCTACGACACTAGAATTGAGGCGGAACGCATGAGCATAACGAAAGACGGATGTAAGCTTATTTTCACAAGCATATCGGGCGACAGGTTGGCGAAAGACAGTTTACAGGTGGAAAACGCGAGAATGTATATTCTGTTCAAAGAATAGGGCATCTTATTGTTTAGGGTAATCCCCAACAGGATTATTTGCGCGTTGTTCCATCCCAACAATCATCACGTGTTGTAAAACATGACGTCCATATTAGTTTAACAAAGTTGAATAATTTATAGTTTATATATGCTGATAAAAACGTTCGGAAGCGCTTGCTACGGCATTAATGCCACTACTATTACTATTGAAGTGGATGCTTCGCCGGGTTTTGGTTTTTGCATGGTGGGCTTGCCCGACAATGCGGTAAAAGAAAGTCAACAGCGCATTAGCACGGCGTTGCAAACCATTAACTACCGGATGCCGGGGCGCAAAGTAGTCATCAACATGGCACCGGCCGATATCCGCAAAGAAGGCTCTGCCTATGATTTACCATTGGCAATAGGCATTCTGGCTGCATCGGAGCAGATAAAATCCGACAATATCGAACAATACATCATCATGGGCGAACTCTCGCTCGACGGTTTGCTGCGCCCGATTACCGGCGCATTGCCCATTGCTATTCAGGCACGTGCAGAAGGTTTCAAAGGATTTATTTTGCCTAAAGAAAATGCCCGTGAAGCGGCGGTGGTAAACGAATTAAAAGTATATGGCGTAGAAAAGCTACAGGAAGTAATCGACTTTTTCAACGGAGAAAAACAATTAGAGCCCACGGAAGTAAACACCCGCGAGGAATTTTTGCAACAAGCCAATCATTATGATGTAGATTTTGCCGATGTGAAAGGACAGGAAAATGTGAAACGTGCGCTGGAAATTGCAGCGGCCGGCGGACATAACCTCATTATGGTAGGGCCTCCGGGTGCCGGAAAAACCATGCTGGCAAAACGCTTGCCCACGATTATTCCGCCGCTCACATTACAGGAAGCATTGGAAACAACCAAAATTCACTCTGTAGCCGGGAAAATCGATAAAAATACAGGGCTGATTACCAAGCGCCCATTCCGTGCTCCGCACCATACCATTTCAAACGTAGGCTTAGTAGGCGGCGGCTCAAACCCGCAACCCGGCGAAATTTCGCTGGCACACAACGGCGTGTTGTTTTTAGATGAGTTACCCGAATTCCAGCGTACCGTATTGGAAGTAATGCGCCAACCTTTGGAAGACCGACATATAACCGTATCGCGCGCAAGATATTCTATCGACTATCCGGCGAATTTCATGTTGGTGGCCTCTATGAATCCCTGTCCGTGCGGATTTTACAATCATCCCGAAAAAAAATGTATGTGCGGCCCGGGCATGGTACAAAAATACCTCAACAAAATTTCGGGCCCGCTGCTCGACCGTATCGATATCCACATCGAGGTGGTGCCGGTGCCGTTTGCACAACTCTCCGAACAGCGCCCTGCAGAGAGCAGCGCTGTTATTCGCGAACGGGTGATAAAAGCACGGCAAGTGCAAGCAGCGCGTTTTGCCGGAGAAGAAGGTGTCCACAATAATGCGATGATGCCTTCGCGCCTTTTGAAAAAACATTGCGTACTCGACGAAACCTGCAACACACTCTTGAAGAATGCCATGGAGCGCCTCGGCCTTTCGGCGCGCGCCTACGACCGCATCCTGAAAGTGTCGCGCACCATTGCCGATTTGGAAAACTCCGAACATATTGCTCCGCAACATGTGGGCGAAGCTATCCAATACAGGAGCTTGGATAGAGAAGGATGGGCAGGGTAAAAAGAGGCCGGTGTTTGCTCAAATCCTTCCAGAAATTGCGGACGAGGAGGGCTTGAAAGATTATCCGAATATATACAACATAATCTAGAATTGTACAGCTTTTTCTTATTCCCCTAAAATTATTATATTTGCAAGTTGTATCTATCTTAAAACAGTGGAAAAACATTCATGGTAAAATTCACCAATAGGCAAAAATATGTTGTGTACGCGAAGAATATTTTTTCTTTTGCCGTTTGTTTTACGGGGCTTGTTTTACTCTTCAACAGTTGTTCTACCAAAAAAAATACATGGACTTCACGGACATGGCACAACATTAACGGAGAATTTAATGTAACGTTCAACGGCCGGGAAAGCTTCAAAGAAGGGGTGAAAAAAGCGGGAGAATACACGCCGCAGGATTTCAACGAGCTGCTGCCCGTTTTTGCCTTTTCGTACGATGAAGTTCCGGGACAAGTGACCAGCGAAATGGACCGCGTGATTGCCAAGTCGGTGAAAGCGGTGCAAAAACATTCTATTACCGTCAAACCCAAACAAAAAAAACAATCTTCTAAAAAAGACCGGGAATTTTACAACCAGCGGGAATTTTGCAAAATAGTGGACGATGCCTATCTCTTAGAAGCTTTGGCCAACATGTATCTGCATCAATACGGGCAATCTATCCAATTGTTCGACTTTATTATGCTGGAATATCCGAAAGGCTCTGCGGTAAAAACAGCCAAACTATGGCAAACCGTAGTGCTTATGGAAACAGAAGATATGCAGCGTGCCGAAAAATTATTGGCAGAATCAGCCAAGGACAAGGAACTTAAAAAGAAAGAGCATGCTTTATTAAATGCGGCATATGCTAATTTTTATATTCATAAAAAAGAGTACAGCGAAGCAGCCTTATACCTTGAACAGGCTCTGAAAAAAGAAAGAAACAAGGCCAACAAAGTCCGCTATCATTTTCTGTTGGCACAATTATACGAACTGTCGAAAGAAAATACAAAAGCGATTGAACATCTTAATGCAGTAGTGAAATTAAATCCGTCTTACGACTTAGTGTTTGCGGCACAAATGCGTAAAGCATCCAATGCTACATCGGGGCAAAATCTGCAACAGCTTTTCCTCAAAATGCTCAAAGACGATAAAAATAGCGAATATACCGACCAAATATATTATGCGCTTGCCAAAGTGGAGAAAGCAAACGGCCACGATACGGAGGCCATTAATTATTTAAAAGAATCAATCAAGGAAAATAAAGGAAATAATCGCCAGCAAGGATATTCCTATGCTACCTTAGGCGATTACGAATATGCGGCTAAAGATTATGCGGATGCCTACACGTGCTATGACAGCGCGGCCTATTTCCTCGGAAACCGGCATAAACTATACGATTCGCTGCAAACAAAAGCGGCCGCGTTGAAACAATTGGCGGAGAATTTATATATCATTCAACGGGAAGATAGCCTGCAACGTATCGCCAGGATGCCATCCGAAGAGAGAGAGCAATTTATTACCGCACAAATTAATACGGTGCTCGAAACAGAAAAGCAACAACAGCAAGATCAACAAGATCAACAATACTACCGGGTACAACAAGAACGTGACCGCTACTCCGGCGCCTCTCAGCAAAACCAAGGCAGTAGCTGGTATTTTTATAATCCGAATGCGGTGAATTACGGATCAACGCAATTTAATATGCGCTGGGGAAAACGACCGCTGGAAGATAATTGGCGGCGGCGCAATAAAGCCATGGCGATTGATTTCGTGGCTAATGCGGAAGAAGTGGAGGATAACACTCCGCCGGAAAAACAACTCTCCAATAAAACGCGGGAATATTATATGCAATATTTACCGTTAACGCCCGAAGCGATGGCTGCCTCGGAAGAACGGATGTGCAATGCACTATACAAAGCCGGCGAAGCTTATAAGAAAGACGTGCACGAGAACCAATTAGCCATTTCTACCTTGAAAAGGCTGCTGGAGCGGTGTTCCAATAGTAAATATACCGCAAATGTATATTACGAACTTTATCAACTTTATACTTCCGAGAACCGAATCGATAGCGCATCCTATTACAAACAACTATTAATAGAGGCTTACCCGCAGGAACCGTTGGCACAAATGCTATCGAACCCGAACTACTTGAAAGAACAGGAAGCAAAAAAGGCCGCTATGAACGCAGCCTATGAAGAAGTTTTTCAATTATTCAACACCGGAAAATATGCCGAAGCAGATGCTAAAGCAGTCCAGATGGCGGAACGCTACCCGAACAGTATCTTGCAACCTCAATTAGCCATGATTCGGGCATTGTGCGCCGGACGAGGCAATAATTTCGTGGCCTATAAGCAAGCATTGACGGCTATCACAAAAGACTATGCAAATTCCGATGTGGCCAAAAATGCCACGGAATTATTAGCGATATTAGAGCAAAAAGAATTAGAATATGCTTCCGGTATCGAATCAGCGAAAAAAGACGATGATACAAAAGTAAAACCCACCTATGTGAAGCAAGACGACAGCCGTCATTATGTTGCGATGATATGTACAAAAAAAATAAGCACGAATGAACTGTTGTTTAACTTGGAATCATACAATGCCGATACTTACTTGGACAAAAATTTCGTAGTAGTAGCAAAAGAAATCAGTGCGAATTATAACATCGTATATGTAGAATCGTTCGCCAATGCCAACGAATCATTATCCTATTTAGCCAACATCCGGCAATCGCCGGCGCTGCATGTTTCGGCTACCGATTGCAGCTATGTAATTATTTCCGAAGAAAATTTGGCGCTGCTTTTGAAATCGAAAGACGTAGCCGAATATATAGCCTTCTTCCGGCAGCAATACCCGCAACCATGAGCCATATCGTTTACGGACTGAGCGAGCTAAGAGATGTAGCAACGGCCTTGTGGGCGGAAATAAAAACAACATCCGTAGTAGCTTTCTACGGCGCTATGGGAGCCGGAAAAACCACTTTGATAAAAGAGTTATGTGCAGTGGCCGGAGTGCAAAATACCGTAGTAAGCCCGACTTTCGCATTGGTAAACGAATATCATACGGCCGACGGTACGCCGCTGTTTCATTTCGATTTTTACCGCATCAATAAAATTGAAGAAGCCTATGATTTCGGCTATGAAGAATATTTCTACAGCGGATATGCCTGCCTGATAGAATGGCCTGAAAAAATCGAAGAATTACTGCCCGAAAATACCCTACGAGTTACTATCAACATATTATCCGACGGGCGTCGGGAAATCACGTTCACTTGATTTTTTTGCACACAGATAACACGGATAAATCAGACTTGTGAAAATCTGATTTATCCGTGTTATCTGTGTGCTAACTATCTTTTACAAGGGTATGACTTATTGAACATCCACAATCTCTCGTCCGAATGGCGCCAATGCCAATGTCGCCAATTTAAAATGCTGCCGTGCAAAGGGTATCCCGATAATAGTAATGCCAAATAATATTCCGAAGAAAAAATGACTGAGGCATATGATAAAGCCTCCGACAAAAAACCATAGAATATTCATCAATAAGCTAAGGCAACCTCCGTTGGCAGCCGGAGCGGTGGTCGTCCGCCCGAACGGAAAAATCGCTAACCCCGCTAACTTGAATATCTGACAACCGAAAGGAATACCGATAATCGTCAAGCATAATATCACGCCGGAAATCATGTACTCTACGGCGACGCAAAGCCCACCGAACACCAACCAGAGAATGTTTCCCAACAGGTTCATCAAAACGTGGCGAAAAGAATAAAAATAAGCGCTACTATGCAGAAGTAAGTAACATCAACGATTACCGCTTTTATAAATGTTTTTGTGTCGCTAATTCTAAATTTAGTCGTTGCTTTCATCCAGCCTCCAAAGGCAAGCGTTACAAAAAGAGCTAACCATAGAGAGATAGGCGTCAACACAAAATACATCAACCCGATAAGCGCTGTGGCAAGTAGTTGCAGCAACATTGTGGACACCATGTTTGATTTGCTCGGTTTAACGTTTATATCAATCTGATTAGCGGCTATCCACATGTCTCTGAAAAGCAAAGAATACCAAATAGCGCCTACAATATAGGCCATCAGCACGGCTGCAATAAAAGTCAGCCAATTGATATGTGTAAATACAGTACAAAAAGAGAACGTTGTTTCCATATATATATATTTTTAAATATCACTTTTTATCATTTTCACTACCACGGCACAAATATCATACCTTTTTCGGGATAAAAAAAACCTGCTGTATTTTTATACAACAGGTATATAGAAGTTCCTATTCTCCGCCACAAGCGGGAACAAAAAGAACGAAAAACATGTCAACATCCGTTACCGGACACGTACGAAAGGGTGCCTATCACACTTTGATTTCCACTTCCACTCCGCTCGGAAGTTCGAGTTTCATCAAGGCATCTACGGTTTTCGGCGTAGAGCTGTAGATGTCGAGCAAGCGGCGGAACGAATTCAATTCGAACTGTTCGCGTGCTTTTTTGTTCACGAACGTAGAACGGTTTACGGTAAAAATTTTCTTTCCTGTCGGAAGAGGAATCGGGCCACTAACTACCGCTCCTGTTGCTTTCACCGTTTTTACGATTTTGTCGGCAGATTTGTCCACCAACATGTGGTCGTACGATTTTAATTTGATTCTAATTTTTTGACTCATATTTTTTAGAGTTTAAAGTTTAAAGTTTAAAGTTTTTATTCTTCAGCCCTTAAACTTCTTCGTATTAAATCTGTTTTTTTATCTGTGTAACCCCGCCCGAACAAATGTGTTCCATTCGGGCAGGTTGGTGAATTAGTCGTCTAAGTCACCGTCTTTCTTGTGTCCGCTCGATTTTTCAATCACTTCCTTCGCCAGGTTAGCCGGCAATTCGGCATAGTGCGAAAATTCCATCGTACTGCTGGCACGCCCCGATGAGAGGGTGCGCAACACGGTTACATAGCCGAATTGTTCGGACAACGGAACTTTTGCTTTCACAATACGCACATTTCCTTTGGAGTCCATATTGGTGATTTGTCCGCGGCGTTTGTTCAAGTCGCCGATGATATCGCCCATGTATTCTTCGGGAGTATCTACTTCCAAGGCCATCACCGGTTCCATGAGCACCGGAAGGGCTTTCGGAACGGCATGGCGGAACGCCGCACGGGCGCAAATTTCGAACGAAAGCGAATCGGAGTCCACGGCATGGAAAGAACCGTCTTTCAACGTAACTTTCAGCGACGGTACTTCGTAGCCGGCCAAAACACCGTTGGCCATGGCGGCTTTGAATCCTTTTTCCACCGAAGGGATAAATTCGCGCGGAATGTTACCACCCTTCACTTCGTCCACAAATTGCAGGCCGGTAACGCCTTCGTCGGCAGGCCCTATTTCCACAATAATATCGGCAAATTTACCACGCCCGCCGGATTGTTTCTTGAACACTTCGCGGTGTTGTACGGTGCCACGGATAGCTTCTTTGTAATTCACCTGCGGGGCGCCCTGGTTGATTTCCACGCTGAACTCGCGTTTGAGGCGGTCCACAATGATTTCCAAGTGCAATTCGCCCATTCCGCTGATAACGGTTTGTCCCGTTTCGTGGTCTGTTTTCACGGTAAATGTGGGGTCTTCTTCCGAAAGCTTACCCAAAGCAATGCCTAATTTATCAAGGTCTTTTTGAGTCTTCGGCTCCACCGCCAATCCGATAACCGGATCGGGAAAAGTCATAGATTCCAATGTAATCGGATGCTTTTCATCGCAAACCGTATCGCCGGTGCGAAGATCTTTAAAACCTACGGCGGCACAAATATCGCCTGCTTCTACAAATTCAATCGGATTTTGTTTGTTCGAGTGCATTTGGTAGAGGCGCGCCACCCGTTCTTTTTTATCGGAGCGGGTATTGTGAATATACGTTCCTGCATCCAATTTTCCGGAATAAGCGCGGATAAATGCCAAACGGCCAACAAACGGGTCGGTGGCAATTTTGAATACCAGTCCGCAGAAAGGTTCTGTGATTAGCGGTTTGCGTGTAACTTCTTGTCCGTTATCATCAAGCCCCGTCACATTTCCTTTGTCGAGCGGCGAAGGCAGGTAACGCATCACTGCGTCCAACAAAAATTGTACGCCTTTGTTTTTGAATGATGAGCCGCAACATGCCGGCACCACCGCCATGTCGATAGTGGCCTTGCGAAGTGTCGAAATAATTTCGGCTTCGGTAATGGAATCGGGATTTTCAAAGAATTTTTCCATCAAAGCATCGTTGTATTCGGCAATGCCTTCAATGAGTTTCCCGCGCCATTCTTCTACTTCGTCTTTCATGTCGGCAGGAATTTCTTTGACTGTATAGTTCACCAATTCCTTGCTGTTCGAATCGAAATAGATGGCTTTTTGAGCAATAAGGTCGATAATTCCGTCGAATTTCTCTTCGGCACCAATCGGCAAACAGATAGGCAAGGCGTTAGCGCCCAACTTGTCTTTCATTTCTTCGATCACGGCCAAAAAGTCGGCGCCTACACGGTCCATTTTGTTGATGTAGGCCAATTTCGGAACGCGGTATTTGTCGGCTTGGCGCCATACTGTTTCCGATTGCGGCTGTACGCGTCCAACAGCGCAAAACGTAGCTACCGTGCCGTCGAGCACGCGCAACGAGCGTTCTACTTCTACTGTAAAGTCCACGTGCCCCGGAGTGTCGATAAGGTTTACCTGATAGGTTTGTCCTTCGTAGTTCCAAAAAGCGGTAGTCGCCGCCGAGGTAATGGTGATACCGCGTTCTTGCTCTTGTACCATCCAGTCCATCGTAGCAGCGCCTTCATGCACTTCTCCGATTTTGTGCGTTTTTCCGGTAAAATAAAGAATGCGCTCCGACGTGGTTGTTTTGCCCGCGTCGATGTGCGCCATAATGCCGATATTTCTCGTATAATTTAAATCTCTCGCCATTGGGCCTCCTAGAATCTAAAGTGTGCAAAAGCTTTGTTGGCTTCGGCCATTTTATGCATGTCTTCTTTACGTTTGAATGCGCCACCTTCTTCATTGTAGGCTGCCATAATTTCGGCGCATAGTTTTTCGGCCATAGAATGCGCCGAACGTTTACGGGCGTACAAAATCATGTTTTTCATACTGATGGAAGTTTTCCGTTCGGGACGCACCTCGGTCGGTACCTGGAAGTTGGCTCCTCCCACGCGGCGGCTTTTTACTTCTACCTGCGGGGTGATGTTTTCAAGGGCTTTTTTCCAAATGTCGAGAGGAGCCTTGTCAGAATCTTTCATCTTCTCGCCTACCATGTCGATTGCATCGTAGAAAATGCCGTAGGCAATACTCTTCTTTCCCTGAAACATCAAATTGTTCACAAACTGCGTAACCAGCACGTCTCCGAACTTGGGATCAGGAAGCAGAATCCTCTTTTTAGGCTTCGTTTTTCTCATTTGTTTTGTTTTTTATTGATAGTTGATAGTGGGTAGTAGATATTGGAT
The DNA here is from genome assembly GCA_031551045.1 of Bacteroidales bacterium. Taxonomy (GTDB): domain Bacteria; phylum Bacteroidota; class Bacteroidia; order Bacteroidales; family UBA932; genus JAVBOD01. The sequence continues at coordinate 3,612 of JAVBOD010000094.1, read as the reverse complement.
GCCGGATAATTGAGATTGGATTTCGGACGGCGCGCTTGTCGCTATCTAAAATCCAATATCCAACATCAAAAATCTAAAATCCGATTATTTTTTCTTAGCAGGAGCGGCTCCGGCTTTCGGGCGTTTTGCACCGTACAGCGAGCGGCTTTGCGTACGTCCGTCCACGCCGGCGGTATCCAAAGCGCCGCGAAGGATATGATAGCGTACACCCGGCAAGTCTTTCACACGGCCGCCGCGAACCAATACAATAGAGTGTTCCTGCAAATTGTGGCCTTCGCCCGGAATGTAGGCATTCACCTCTTTTTTATTGGTAAGCTTCACACGAGCCACTTTACGCATAGCCGAATTAGGCTTTTTGGGGGTGGTGGTGTAAACACGTACACACACACCGCGGCGTTGAGGGCAAGCGTCTAACGCGCGTGATTTACTTTTTTCTTCGATTTGTACGCGGCCTTTGCGTACAAGCTGTTGAATTGTTGGCATAATTTATTGTTACTAAATACGTTGCAATATTTTGTTATATATAAAACGGGCTGCAAAGATAATTATATTTCTGAAACTTACAAACAGGTTTTGAACATTTTTTTTATATCTCTTTTCTATACTTCGCCCGTTCATAAATTTCCGGCTCCTGCCCTTTTATGCCATCAAGGTAAAGCTTGTTTGTAGAACTATTTTTGACTATTTACCAAAATAATCGTAGTTTTGTAAAAAATCTTCTTAATTAATATTAACGTTATGAATGCACAACTTCTTTTGGGTGACGAGGCGATTGCGCAAGGAGTCATTGATGGTGGCTTATCCGGTTGCTATGCTTATCCGGGAACTCCTTCGACGGAAATTATGGAGTATATTCAGCATAGCAAGGAAGCGGCTGAAAAAAATATACACCGTACCTGGTCTTCCAACGAAAAAACAGCTATGGAAGCGGCATTGGGAATGTCGTATGCCGGAAAACGAACGATTATTTGTTTTAAACACGTGGGGCTTAATGTAGCAGCCGATGCCTTTATGAATGCGGCTATGACCGGTATCAACGGTGGAATGGTGGTACTTTCGGCCGACGATCCGTCGATGCACTCGTCGCAAAACGAGCAAGATTCACGATTTTACGCCAAGTTTGCCATGATTCCGGTTTTCGAACCGAGCAATCAACAAGAAGCATATGATATGGCATACGAAGCGTTTGAATATTCGGAACGCATCGGGCTACCGGTAATGTTGCGTGTTACCACCCGCCTGGCGCACTCGCGCTCGGGTGTTGTCCGCAAAGCAAGCAAACCGCAAAATCCGGTGAAATTACCCGGCGACCGCCGGTTTATCCTGCTGCCCGCTATTGCCCGCCAAAACTACAAACGATTGCTGGCTTCGCAAGAAACGATGGAACAGGCATCGGACGCTTCGGCTTTCAATAAATATATCGATGCCGCCGACAAAACGGTAGGTATCATTGCATCGGGTATCGGATACAACTATTTAATGGAAAACTATCCCGACCGCAAGCATCCTCATCCGATTGTAAAAATCAGCCAATATCCCGTTCCGCGCAAAATGGTGGAAAAACTTTATAAAGAATGCGCCGAAATTTTGGTGATGGAAGAAGGATATCCTATTATTGAAGAGCAATTGCGCGGCTATATGAACAACGGCAAACCGGTGCACGGCCGCTTGGACGGCACCTTGCCGCGCGACGGGGAATTAAACCCGACCATTGTTGCCAAAGCATTGGGCATGAACGTGGAAACGGGCGCAGCTGTCCCCTCGCTGGTAAAAGCACGCCCGCCGCAATTGTGCCAAGGTTGCAGCCACCGCGATGTGGCCGAGATGATTAATGCCGCTGTGGCGGACTACGGCAAAGGCCGTGTATTTGCCGATATCGGATGTTATACGTTGACCGCCATGCCTCCTTTCGAAACCATCAATACCTGCGTGGAAATGGGCGCTTCGATTACCATGGCTAAAGGCGCTGCCGATGCAGGCTTGGTCCCCACCGTGGCACTGATTGGCGACTCCACCTTCACCCACTCCGGCATGACCGGCTTATTGGACGCCGTAAACGAAAAATCGAATATTACCGTAGTAATTTCCGACAACTATACTACCGGCATGACCGGAGGGCAGGATTCTGCCGGCACCAACCGTTTGGTAGAAATATGTAAAGGCTTGGGTGTAGCCCCAGAACACATTCGCGTGATGACTCCGCTGCCGAAAAATGCCGCCGAAAACCTGCAGGTGATGAAAGAAGAAATGGCCTACAACGGAGTATCGGTTATTATTCCGCAACGCGAGTGTATCCAAACATTCGCACGCCGCGCCAAAGCAAAAAAACAAGAAAATAACGCTTAATTTTACGGAGGATTTACGAATCATGAAAACAGATATCATTTTAGCAGGCGTAGGCGGACAAGGCATTTTATCCATTGCCGCAGCGATTGGTTTAGCCGCCGTTGAACGCAAATTGTACATTAAACAAGCCGAAGTGCACGGCATGAGCCAACGTGGCGGCGATGTGCAATCAAACCTTCGTCTTTCGGACAAAGAAATTGCCTCCGACCTTATTCCTTTGGGTGGCGCCGATATTATCCTTTCCATTGAACCGATGGAAGCTTTGCGTTACTTGCCTTTTTTGAAAAAGGACGGATGGGTGATTACCAACACAACTCCTTTCGTTAATATTGAAGGGTATCCAGCGATGGAAGAAGTAATGGGCGAATTGAAAAAAATCAACAACCACATTGCTATCGATGCCGATGCGGCCGCCAAAGAAGCCGGTTCGCCGAAATCGTCGAACATGGTGATGCTGGGCGCTGCTTCTCCTTACTTGGGCATTCCTTTCGAAAGCTTGGAAGCTGCCGTTCGCGAACTGTTCGGAAGAAAAGGCGCCGACATAGTAGAAGCCAACCTTAAAGCGCTACGTGCCGGAAAAGCATTGGCCGAGAAGAAATAAAAGGACTATTCACATAGCGTTGACAAAACAGGCTATCCCGAAAAGAGATAGCCTGTTTCAAATTCATTTTGATTCTTTTATTCCGCTGGTTAATTGCCTTTTAGCTCTCCCTGTCATCTTCTCTCCATAAATAACGATTTTTGAAGACTATATATTGACGAACCGGCCATACATTTTCTTCTGCCCTGATTTGTAATACCGGCGTAGTGGGTGTTTGCCGCACGGTGATGGAATCTCGGTACACGCAGTTCAAGCTGTCGGTCACCGCTACGCGGTACACGCCGCCGCAGTGCACCTTGTATTCCGGAGCCTTCGAAAGCCCGCGGTCCCAGCGGTAACTCGCATAGCCGCCTTCCAATTTCAGCGCCAGCGTCGCGCCTTCTTCAAAAAGCGTATCGCACGCGAACCGTAGTTGATGGCTCTCGCAATAGTGCAGCTTGGCGAAAAACACGTTGTAGTTGCCTTTCGATGCCGCCAGCGTCGAACGGCGGATGCTCAGCGTATCGCGGAAAGCGCCCGCCACATAGATATTTCCTTTGGCGTCCTGCGCCAGGGCGGCCGGGTACTGCTCCGTCCGTCCCCTCGTGGTGCTGATCCACTGTTTTTCCCCTTCGTAATCCAGTCCTATGTTGAACAGGTCGGCGCGGCGGCTCTGGAAGGAGGCC
>JAVBOD010000011.1:0-45093 GCA_031551045.1 Bacteroidales bacterium | reverse complement strand
TGCAATTGAAAAATACAAAAACGAATGGCTTGTTGCGCTTCATGGTCGCCTTCTATTTCCACATCGCAGGTTTTCCAGATATGTTCCCACGCTGCTGCTTGCTGTGCGAGCAACGAAGCGAATCCGGTTTCGCACGCGCTGCCGGCCACACGCTGTGCGGCTTTTAGCAATTCATCGCCGGCATGGTGGAGCGAAGAAGTGATGCCCACATATTTATGTAAGGTCAACCGGTCGCCTTTGGCTAATGACACTTTTGCCGTAGCGCCCACCCACGCTGTTTTTTCGAGCGGAGTAAAAACATGGTCTAAGCATTCATCGTTTAGCATCAAGGTCGAGTTGGCGCGCCAACACACGCTAAATCCCGTTTTTTTAGTGCGCATGGTGAGATGGCATTCCTGCGGCGTGGCGTGTTGGTGTAGAAAATCCCAGAATTTCTCGTTGTAGTTGGCATCTTCGTTATGTACATCGCCATTTAAAAACGAAGTGATTTGCACTTCGGCATCGGCATCCGGCAATTGCACCGTATAACTCATGGCGCCCAACTCCGGCTGTTCCATGCTCACAAAACGTACGGCTTCTACCTTCACGCGCACGCCGTTTTGCAATACCGCCATGAAACGACGCGTGAGCACGCCGCGCTGCATATCCAATTCGCGGTAAAAAGTTTCCATATTAGCCGTATGTAAATCCACTATTTCACCGTTTACGGCAAGCTCCACGCCTATCCAGCAAGCGGAATTCAGCACCTTTGCAAAATATTCGGGATAGCCGTTTTTCCACCAACCCACGCGGGTTTTGTCGGGATAATAGATGCCGCCGATATAACTTCCCTGCAATGTTTTTCCGGTGTACGTTTCTTCAAAATTGGCCCGTTGCCCCATCGCTCCGTTTCCAATGCTAAAAAGGCTTTCCGAGGCTTTCGTACGTTCCGGGTAAAACTGTTCTTCAATGATTTTCCAAGGATGTATTTTTAAGTATTGATTCATAAAGACATGGATTTAATTGCATTACAAAGATAAGAAACAAATATTGCACGCTTGTCATTCTGAGCGAAGCGAAGAATCTATAATCTATATCAAATAATACGTAAAATGTAGATTCTTCGCTTCGCTCAGAATGACAAACTTTATAAAACATTATTGATATAATTTTTCACGCGTTCTAAAGCTTCGCTTGGCGCAAAACCGGGAATTACAAATGCAGCATTGTTTAATAATTCCGCGCTGCCAACACCCACAGCACACATCCCTGCACGAATCGCCGCTTCGATACCGGCCTCCGCATCTTCGAACACCACACAATCACGTGGAATTACGTGTAACGCCCCGGCTGCCAACAAAAATACTTCCGGATCGGGTTTGGTTTTTGTCGTCATGGTTCCATCAATTACAACATCAAAAAAACGTTGTAGTTGCAAACGCTCGATAATTATCCGGGCGTTTTTACTAGCCGAACCTAAGGCGGTTTTTAGTGGATAGTGCTTGAGTTCCTGTAAAAAATCCGTTACCCCCGGTAATATCGCTGCCGGCGTCAGTTGCGAGATATATTCCACATACCACGCATTTTTCTTTTCGGCTAAAGCCAGCTTTTCCCTGTCGGAGAACGATGAGTTATGGACTTCTTCCAATAAAATATTCAACGAATCCATGCGGCTGACGCCTTTCAGCCGCTCGTTGCGGGCTTCGGTAAAAGTGAATCCCAATTCCGCTGCCAAACGCTTCCACGCCAAATAGTGATATTTCGCCGTATCGACAATAACGCCGTCCAAATCAAAAATGCAAGCAGCAACCATGAATCCTTATTCTATGTTTTGAACAAAGATAGCATTTTATACCTGATTTTTAACCCCTAAGTACAGGCAACAGGGCAATGCATCTAAAGGGGAATTAGCATAGGTGTCGTTATTTTATCCCCGAAAGGGATATACGTTCATAACTACGGGAGAGCGAAGTGTTACCCGTGACCACCCGTATCAGCACGCCTTTCGCGCGGTGCACGTCAAGTGTTTCAAGGCTCGGATTTGTTCCCGCGCGAGAGAAGAATCGCTGCTTCATCCCGTGGGTAACGCTTCGCTCACCCACGGTTATTCCTATATGACCACTTTGTGGTAAACAACCTGGGGCCATTTATTTTTTCTTCTTCATCTCGAAACTGTAGCGGAATTTCAAGGCAAATTCATAATCATAACTACTATGCCGCACTAAAGGAAGTATAACTTCTGCTGCGAGCAGAAAACGTGGAAATATGAAATAACCGGCCTCTATATCTAACGGGATATCCCATTTATAAGTGTCTAAATTATACGTCCACGAAGGATAGTAACCGATGTACCATTTAGGGAACCAAAAATCGAAATTCGGATTTATTCCCAGCACGTTCACCCGTTCGCGGTCGCTTTGACCGGCATACGAGAAACGATATTCCACACCGAAAGAAACGGAGCCTTTGGAGTTATTCATAAAATAGATGCCGCCAATCCCCGGATGCAACTGCCATTTCCCGCTTCCCAAATAATCGGAAGTGGCCGTGGGGAAAACAGCTCTCACTTTATACCCTAAAAATACCTGTCCGACGGATTTCACAATATGCGTGAAACGTACACTGGCGTCGGCCAGGCCGAATACGTTTTCGGGCGTATTGGTATTGGCCAGCGGCAAATCGGCGCGGAAATGGAATTTTCCTTGGGCCGTATAGACGGCGCGTATGTAGTAAGAATTGAAATAGCCGTTGCCGCCGCTGTAGCTGGTATGGTCGTAGCGGGGGCTGATATAGGTGAAATCGCGCAACGGATATGGGAATGCTTCGGCAGCGCGGCCGTATATTTTATCATAGTCTTGAGCATAAAGTCCGGTTGCTGAAAAAAACAGGCAGAGAGCGGAGATAATCGATAATTTCATGTGTTTCTAAATTTATATCTATTATATCGCTGCAAATTCCGAACCAAATCATAATTTACACAAAAAACAAAACCCCTAACACTAAGAAATGTTAGAGGCTTGCTAAAAATGTTAAAAAGATTAACCGACTATCCGTGGAAAGCGTTATTCTTCACCGTAAGCCGCATCGACCAACACGCGGCCGCAGTATTCACATACAATAATTTTTTTGCTGAGAATAATATCTGTTTGGCGTTGCGGCGGTATTTTGTTGAAACAGCCGCCACAAGCATCGCGGCGCACGGTTACTACGGCCAATCCGTTTTGCGCATTGCTACGCAGCTTTTTGTAGGCCGACAACCAGCGCGGTTCTATTTGCGCTTGCAGCTCTTCCGATTTCTTCATCAGTTCTTTTTCTTCTTTTGAAGTTTCGGCAATGATTTCATCCAGTTCGTTCTTTTTGGCGTCTAAATCCTGCTGGCGTTCTGCAAAATTTTTCTTTGCGTCTTCCAGCTGCGCTTTGCGTTCCTTTACTTGTACCGAATATTCCTTAATCCGCTTTTCGGCCAATTCCGCTTCCAGCCCCTGGTATTCGATTTCTTTGGAAATAGAGTCGTACTCGCGGTTATTCTTTACATTATTTTGTTGCGCTTCGTATTTCTTTATTAAGCTTTTTGAATTTTCCGCATCTAATTTTTTTTGTGCTACCGTAGCTTCCAGTTCTTTCACTTCGGCTTGAATATTGGTAATACGCGTTTTCAATCCTTGAAGGTCGTCTTCCAAATCCTGTACTTCCAACGGAAGTTCGCCACGCAATAAGCGAATTTGGTCAATAGCGGAGTCGGTTTGCTGCAAATGATACAATGTCCTTAACTTGATTTCCATCGTATTATCAACGTCACCCACCGCTTTTTTCACCACCGGAGTTTTTACCGTTTCCTTTTGGGCTGCCTCTTTCTTATTTTTACCAGCTGTCGCCATAGTTATTATTTTCTTTAAAATATTTTATTCTATTGATTACTAAACCAATACATTACAGGATTGGTATTATTCTTTGTAAAATGAACCGCAAAGGTAGGGAATTTTTTTGTAAGACAATTATAAAAAATGTCTAATGCACACCGTTCACTCTCAAAATGACCGACATCGGCAATCAACATACGATTATCCGCATCAAAAAAATCATGGTATTTGAAATCGGCGCTTACGAAAGCTTGTGCTTCTACAGCCTTTGCTTCCGGCAACAGGAAGGCTCCGCTTCCTCCGCAGAGCGCCACTCTTCGAACCGATTTAGAAGATGTTTGCGAATAGCGGATGGCCGGAACCGAAAATGTTTTGTGTAACAATTGTAGAAAATCGTCCACCGCCAAGGGCGACGGTAAATTCCCGACAGCGCCGGAACCGGCTTGCGAAAACGTATTATCCAACGGATAAATATCATACGCGGGTTCTTCATAAGGGTGTGTTTGCAGCATCGCTTTGATTACCTGTTGGAGCAATGCCCGCGGAACAATCGTTTCCACGCGGATTTCAGGCTCCGTATGTAAAGCGCCCGGCGATCCGGCAAAGGGATGCGTTCCTTCGTGCGGGAAGTAGGTTCCCTCGCCCGGAGCGTTAAAGCTGCAATGGCTGTAATTTCCGATATTTCCGGCGCCGGCTGCAAACAAAGCCATGCGCAATGTATCGGCTTGGGCAGGCGGGACAAAAACCGACAATTTCGCCAAATCGCCGCGGCGCGGCGCCAATACGCGCACGTCTTTCAAACCCAATTGCCGCGCCATGGCAAAACTTACGCCTTGCGTTACATTGTCCACATTGGTGTGGGCGGCATAAAGCACTAAATTGTTTTTGACGGCTTTTTCAATCACGCGCTCGGCAGGAGTTTTACCGGTAAGCTGTTTGAGCCCTTTAAAAATCACCGGATGGTGCGATATGATAAGGTTTGCGCCGGCAGCCAAGGCCTCGTCGAGCACAGCTTCCGTGACATCGACACATAGTAACGCGCCGTTAATTTCCGTTTGCGGATTTCCCACGCAGAATCCGGCATTGTCGTACGTTTCTTGATAATACAAAGGCGCTATTTCCTCAATAGCTGCTACGATTTGGGTCGCTGTCATATATTCAACACTACAATAAATCCTTCACGTCGAGCAATTCTTTTTTAATGGCTTGCAACGATTGGATGATCTCAAAATTATGGTCTTCTCCGGTTTTGTTTTCCTTGATTTTCATCCGTGCACCTTCCAGCGTCATGCCTTTTTCTTTCACTAAAAAATAAATCAGGCGCAGGTTTTCCACATCGGACTTGGTGAACAAGCGGTTGCCTTTCTTGTTCTTATGAGGCTTGACAATGTCGCTTAACTTGTTTGCCCAAAAGCGGACGTTAGAGGTCGAAATACCCAGCTCCTCGGCCACTTCGCCGATGGAATAATACAGTTTTTCTATTTTTTGCTCGCGGTAAGGCATGGTTCGTTCCTCCTATATTTAATCTAAAGATTGTCCGTTATTCGATGCCAAATGAATCATTTTTGCATAATCATCCGGCGACAAATCAAGGAAAAAGTAATTGACAGGATCTACGACCACATCGTTTTTCCAAACTTCGTAATGTAGATGCGGCACAAACGAAGCGCCGGAATTGCCTACCCGCCCTATCAGCTCGCCACGTTTCACTTTCTCTCCTTTCCGGGCAATTGTTTCATCCAGATGGGCATACACTGTTTTATAGCCGTTCCTATGGTTAATCACAATAAATAAACCTTGATCGCGCGCTTTGCCGACTTCTTCTACGATTCCGTCAGCTGTAGCCATAACCTTGGTACCGGTGGCTGCCGTGAAATCAATTCCGTTATGCATTTTAAGAATTTTATAAAACGGATGAATCCGCTTTCCGATAGATGCGCCGGTTTTTTCTAAATTGAGATTATAAATGGGCTGTATGGCGGGAATGCTCTGCAAGGAATCGTTTGGCGCTTGAATTGTTGCCAACAATTCATCTAATGGCTGAGATTGCAGCTTAGCCCGCTGCAGGGCGCTCCTCAGCCGGATATTAGTTTCCGACACTAATTCCGAATTATTGTAATTTGAAAATTCTTCGTAACGGTTTTTTTCTCCATATTCTGACGAAGCCAATGGATCGGTTTGGAAGATGGCTTGATAGATTTTTTTATCCCGCTCCTTAATATTTTTTACGACAGGCGCTACTTTCTCAAATTTGATATCAAGCGTATCGTGAGTAGTCGCTATGATTTCGTGTTCACGGCGCAAACCCCGCTCTACCGGCGTATCAAAAAACGCCGCATAAATAATATAATAAATAATGGTTAGCAAAGCAAAACCCAAGACATAGAATGCCGTCTTCCCTACAAGTTTACGCACAGAGCGCTGTACCTTCACAAAGTCAAGGTGTTCGCTGCTGTATTTATAGTGATGATGCTTCTTCATATCGTCTATTTTATTTTTATGCCATGAAGTTGTTGCCCGCGAGTACCCACTACCAGCATATTCCCATAAGCTGCCGGCGACGCTTCTATATTCTCCCCGTCCAGGTTTATCGTATCTGCTATTTCACCTGTCAGCCCATCCATCAGGTAAACAGCTCCTTTCGAGTCTGCCAAAACAAGAAATCCTTCGTTATTTTCATTATAGACGGCTATAGGCGACGACCATGTATAGTATTTCATCGTGAATTCCCATGCCAATTCGCCAGTAGCCTTATTAAACGCCAATAGCTTACCGCCTTTTCCATCGCCCGTTTTAGCCACGCTAAAAAAGACCAATTGCCGTAAATTATGTTGGCCAATCAGCGGCGATGAAAGTAATCCGCCATTCACTTCTTTATCATAAACACAAAGATACGATTTTTTCCAGACTATTTCGCCGGTAACAGCATTAATTTTATAAAGATAGGCGGGGCTTTTTTGCGCTCGCAAATCCACTTCACATCCTGTATATAAGAAAACATCGTTTTCTTCTTTATCGATAGCCGTACTGGCATCGGTGTCGTCGCCCAGATATTGTGCCCACACCGGTGCCAACGTATTCATATCTATGCACTGCAACATACCGCAGTTATCGGCAAAAAACGCGAAGTGACTATAAGCCGCCGCTGAGTTTTCCGACCCTAAACGCGACTTTATATTCTTAGCTGTTTTATAGCGATATTTATACCATTGCGGAGCCACATTAATTGTTCCTTTGATGGTGTCGAATTGCGTATTCAAACGGCCGGCATAAGCCACTCCGTTTTCGCCCACTAAAAACATGGAGTCTGTCTCCTTACATATCAATCCGTTGCCGTCAAAAGCGCCCCAATGGCGAAAAGCAAATGTATCGATCCCGTTCACAAAATGCAGGCGGGAACCGTCCAACAAACTATAAATATAAAAACCGATAGGGACGTTCTTTTTATCCACTTCGTCTATCCCTTGCCCGACGTATAACAACGGCAGCCCCCGCGGATCGACCCACACGCTGCCTTTGATGGATGCCGGCAAACTAATGGTTGGCCGCGACGGTTTCCCGGAATATAAATCATAAAAATGAACCTTCCCATCTAATGAACCGCAAATAACTTCCACAAAATTATCCAGCGTTTTAAAAGTATCCCTTACATTCGACAAAGCCACTATTTCTTTCCTCCACTTCACGGCGGCCGGTTGTCCCGTCCAGCCAAAACCGGTCCATTTATCGAGCCGCCCGACTTTATTTACCCATATCTTTTCCAGTTTTTTTTCGCTCATATTCACCGTTCCGTACATCGCGCCATTGCGAAAATTATTTCCGCGGAATGTCACTACTCCATCAATCATTGAATAGGATGTGTCGCAAAAGCAGAAAGATAAGGCTGCCGCTGAGCTGTCCGTCAAAAGTACATCATAACGATAATCAAAATAAGAGGGCTGTGTTTCGGGCACCGGCGCCGGCGAAAACGGACAACATGACACGCTATCCGCAAGCTGCGGCGCCGTATATATTGTTTGATTTTTTGTACTTACACAAGTGATGTGTAAAAAGAGAGGGGTTATGAATAACCACTTATTGAAGTTCGACATGCATACATTAATTCTCGCTACCGAAAGCCTTTTGCGAAAAACGTAACATATTTTCATATTCCTTTTCAGTCATATCGAGGGCAAAATAATTAGTCGGGTTCACCGCCTTATCCAGGTAGCGTACTTCGTAATGCAAATGCGGAGAAGTTGATTTTCCGGTATTCCCTAATGTACCGATTTTTTGGCCTCGGATTACTTGTTCGCCTTCTTCTACATTCACCGTATTTAAGTGGGCATAACAGGTTTTATAGCCAAATCCGTGATTCACCACAACCATATTTCCATATCCTAAAAATTGGCCCCATCCTTTACCCGTTTCGGTCCTTTCTACCACTCCGTTTCCGGTAACAAATACCGGCTCTCCTACTTTTCCTCCGATATCAATGCCTTGATGCATCCGCCAATCTCCAAATATCGGGTCAATCCGCATGCCAAAATTCGTACCTACGCGATTGCGTTCGGCCGTGGAAACAGGCAAAATAGCCGGCACGCATTTCGACATTTCGCTGATGTTGTTAGCTTCTTTAGCCACGGCATCAAAAGAAATCGACTGGATATACACTTTTTTCATCAGTTTATCCAAATCTTTCGAACTGCCAATCAATAAGTCGGCATATTTGGATTCTTCCAACGCGGCATAACGGTTAGCTCCTCCGATGCCTTGTTCCCGCACCGACAAAGGTATTACCTCCATCCCGAAAGTAGGGCGGTACACGTTGTTGTCGCGCAATTCTACTTGAGAAAGAAAGTCGCCGGCCTCTCGAATTTGCATCCGAAGTAATTCCACTTTAGATGCCAGCTCGGCATTACTCCGCCTCAACGATAAGGCTTTGGGAGTATCGAAATGGCGGGAATACAAATGAATGCCGCTCAAAGCAACGACCGTGCAGATAGAAAAAACCCACAATGCTCGTTTGAATCGTGCGCGCAACGAAATTTTTAAGGGTTCGAACGATAGCGTATCCGGATTAAGCCAGTAACGTGATTTAGCCATCTATTGTTTAATGATATTATTTCCACAAAAATGTGGGGACAAATGTACGCATTTTTTTATAAAGGTAACTCCATTAAGCGTAAAAATATTACTTTTGCGTAGTTAAACATACTCAATAAATTCATTAAATGACATCTAAAGATATAAGAATCAGCTTTTTAAGATATTTTAAAGAAAAACAGCATGTTATTGTTCCATCCTCCCCTATGGTGGTGAAAAACGATCCTACCTTGATGTTTACCAACGCCGGAATGAATCAGTTTAAAGACTGGTTCCTAGGAAATGCCCCTGCCCAATATAAACGGGTAGCCGATACACAGAAATGCTTGCGTGTGAGCGGAAAGCATAACGATTTGGAAGAAGTGGGGCACGACACCTACCACCACACGATGTTCGAAATGCTGGGAAATTGGAGTTTCGGCAATTATTTTAAGAAAGAAGCCATTGAATGGGCCTGGGAATATCTCACGGACGTCTTAAAGATAGACAAGAACCGTTTATACGCCACGGTTTGCGAGGCGAGCCCCGAAGACGGTGTTGAAATGGATTCGGAAGCTTTCGATATTTGGAAACAATATCTTCCGGAAGACCGCATTTTGGTAGGGAAGAAAAAAGATAATTTCTGGGAAATGGGCGACACGGGGCCATGCGGGCCGTGTTCGGAAATTCACTACGATTCGCGCTCTGACGAAGAACGCGCCAAGGTGCCGGGACGTGAACGCGTGAATGCCGACGACCCGCAAGTCATTGAAATCTGGAACCTGGTGTTTATTCAATATAACCGGAAGGTTTCGGGCGAATTGGAACAATTGGCCGCTAAACACGTGGACACCGGCATGGGTTTTGAACGTTTATGCCGTATCGTGCAAGGCAAAACCTCGAACTACGATACCGATGTTTTTCAACCGATTATTACAAAAATCGGGGAATTATGCGGTAAGCGCTATGGCGACGATACTTCGTGCGATGTGGCGATGCGCGTGGTAGCCGACCATTTGCGCGCTATCAGTTTCTCTATTGCCGACGGGCAATTACCCTCAAATGTAAAAGCCGGCTATGTAATTCGCCGTATCCTACGCCGCGCTGTGCGTTATGGCTACACTTTTCTCGGATTCAACGAACCGTTTATTTGCCGCTTGGTTCCTACACTAACGGAACAAATGGGCGATGCATTCCCGGAATTGAAAGCGCAACAAACACTCATCGAAAAAGTAATCCGTGAAGAGGAACAAGCATTTTTGCGTACACTGGAAGTAGGTATCCGTTTATTGGATTCGATTATCGAAAAATTGAAAAAAAGCGGCACGAACGAAATCAGCGGAAAAGATGCTTTCCAGCTATACGACACCTTCGGATTCCCTATCGACCTTACGGAATTAATTGCCCGTGAAAAAAATTTCGCGGTTAACAATGCAGATTTCGAACAAGAATTGGAAATACAGAAAAACCGCAGCCGGAACGCAGCCGCCAAGGAAGAAGGCGACTGGACAGAAGTTCGAAAAATAGAACAATCCGTATTTGTAGGCTATGACACGACCGGCAGCACATCGTACCTTGCACGCTACCGCACCGTGAAGACAAAAGGAAAAGAATTTATCCAAGTGGTGCTGGACGAAACGCCTTTTTATGCCGAAAGCGGCGGACAGGTGGGCGATTGCGGCACGTTGCGTTCGCAGGAAAACGGCGAAACGATTCAGGTTCTTAATACTATCAAAGAAAACAACCTGAGTATCCACCTTGTGGAGAAGCTGCCGCAACAGTTGACGGCGCCTTTCACCGCCACGGTGGATGTGGAAAAACGAATGGCCACCGCTTGCAACCATACGGCTACACACTTGATTCATTACGCCCTGCGAAAAGTACTGGGAACACATGTCGAGCAAAAAGGCTCGCTGGTACACGCTGATTATTTGCGCTTCGACTTCTCGCATTTCCAAAAGGTGACGGACGAGGAGCTGGAACAAGTGGAAAGGCTGGCTAACCGCTTGGTGCGTAAAAACACGACACTTACCGAATTTAGAAATATCCCTATTGCCGAAGCACAGCAAATGGGGGCGATGGCATTGTTCGGCGAAAAATACGGCGAAACAGTACGTGTTATTCGTTTCGACGACTCGGTGGAATTGTGCGGCGGAACCCACGTCCCGGCGACAGGAAATATCGGGGTCATTAAAATTGTCAGCGAAAGCGCGGTGGGCGCCGGTGTGCGGCGTATCGAAGCTGTGACGGCCGATAAAGCGGAAGAATACTTGTACGACAATATACATTTGTTGAAAATGGTGCACGAGCTGTTCAGCAATTCCCCGAATTTGATACAAGCCATCAAAAAAACGATTGAGGAAAACGGAGAATTCAGCAAGCAAATTCAGTTGTTTATGCGCGAACGCATCGCTTCATTAAAAGAACGGCTGAAAGACGAGATAGAAGAAATCAACGGCATCCAGGTGATTCGTTTGAACACCGATGTTCAGGCAGAAGCCGTCAAGGAATTAGCAACACAAATGCGTACCGGCAGCACCAATTTACTATTCGTGGCCGGCACCATACATGCCGACAAACCCAATTTAGTGATTAGTTTGAGCGACGACTTGGTGAAAAAAGGATTGAATGCCGGCGCTATTGTTCGCGAAGCAGCCAAAGAAATAGGCGGCAGCGGCGGCGGACAAGCATTCCTGGCCATGGCCGGAGGAAAACAAACTGACTCGCTTGTAAAGGCGATTAATAAAGCGGTAGAAATTGCCACTAAAATGTAACATGCATGAAAACACTCGACCGTTTTATACTGAAATCCTATTTAGGGCCGATGTTTCTTACGTTTTTCATCGTACTTTTCGTACTGATGCTGCAATTCGTATGGCTCTATATCGACGATTTGGTGGGGAAAGGGTTGACTCTGGACATCATCTTCGAGTTCATTTTCTGGGGGACGGCAACATTTATTCCATTGGCCATGCCGCTCTCCACGATGCTGGCTTCTATCATGACCATGGGAAATTTTGGGGAATACAATGAGTTATTAGCCATGAAAGCCGCCGGACTGTCGGTACAACGGGTGATGCGCCCCTTGATGTTTTTGGTAATTATTTTGAGCATCAGCGCTTTCTTCGTGTCAAACAATTTGATTCCCTATTCCAATTTGCAACTTAAAACACTGATGAACGACATCGGGAAAAAACGCCAAGAGGTGAAAATTCCCATCGGCATTTTTTACGACGGCGTGAAAGACATCATCCTGTATGCCGCCTCGGAAGACGAACATACCGGATTGCTTCATGGAATTATTGTGTACGACCATCGCGACAATAAAGGCAATACCAATGTTACATTAGCCGAAAGCGGCTACATCCGCCTTACGGAGAACAAACAACATCTTATATTTACCCTGTTTAACGGCCATTCCTACGAAGACGATAAACCGAGAGAAGCCTCGGATACGACGGCGCCTTTTCAACGGCGAATGTTTTCCGAACAAGTTATTCTGATGTCGCTGGAAGGCTACGATTTCAAACGAAGCAACGACGAGCAATTCAAAGAAGAAGCCCGCATGCTGAGCCTCAAGGAGCTCACGCCCCGCATAGATTCTATGAAAACAGTTCAAACCGTTTATAGAGAAAACCAATCCAACACTTTTAAACAGGGCGCCGGTTTTGCCCTGGCCTATCAATTCGATTCTTTAATGGCCCAACAACGCCCCTACCGGATTAATTGCGACTCGTTATTTCAAGCGATGCCGCTCGAACGCCAATCGAACGCGGCAGCGATGGCCATTGCGTCCGTAGAACGAATGATGATGAACGTACAGTCTTACGCCATAGAAGACAATATAAAGGATATGCCGCTTCGTCGTGCGGAGATTGAAAGGCATCGTAAATTCACGTTATCGTTTGCCTGTTTGATATTTTTCTTCATCGGGGCACCATTAGGCGCTATCATCCGAAAAGGAGGATTGGGAATGCCGGTAGTGGTATCGTGTTTCTTCTTTGTAGTATATTGGGTAATTGATATCAGCGGTGTAAAATTAGCGCGCGACGGCGCCGTCAGCCCTTTTATCGGAACATGGATTTCAACCTTCGTATTGCTTCCGATGGGTGTTTTTCTGACTTATAAATCAACGACCGATTCGGCGTTGTTCAATATCGACAAGTATAAGAACCTCCTTGAGTTTTTCAAAAAGAAAACAAAGAAGGCTTCCCAAAGCCCTCCAACGGAGGAGCTAAATGCAGATGATAACTAAACGGCATGCAGATTTTGATAAATTTCAACAACTTGTCAAATCGTTAATTCGCAATGACACGTTTCGCGACCTTTGCGCCTTCTTCACGTTCCTTGCGGTAAAAAATGTTGTTTGAACCACTTTTTAGATGCTGAAAATATTTTTACATGAATAATCCACTTCGAATCGTATTTATGGGTACGCCGGATTTTGCCGCCGGAGTACTGCAAGCCATGTTGAACAATCGTTACAAGGTGGTGGGCGTAGTCACGGTGCCCGACAAACCCGCCGGCCGCGGACAACAACTGCAATCCTCGGCGGTGAAGTGCATGGCCGAAGCAAACCAAATTCCGGTGCTGCAACCCGAAAAATTGCGCGATGAAAATTTTTTGACGCCGCTCCGCGCATGGAATGCCGATGTGTTTGTGGTGGTAGCGTTCCGCATGTTGCCCGAGGTGGTTTGGGCTATGCCGAAACACGGCACTTTCAATCTACACGCGTCGCTATTGCCGCAATACCGCGGCGCCGCGCCGATTAACTGGGCCATTATTAATGGCGAAAAAGAAACCGGCGTTACTACGTTTTTTATTAATCACGATATCGATACCGGAAATATTATTTTCAGCGAAAAAACAACCATCGGTGAAAACGAAAACGCAGGGGAACTACATGATAGACTAATGGAAATAGGCGCCTGTTTGGTGCTTAGAACGCTGGACTCCATTGCCGGAGGAACTATACAAGCTCAACCGCAGCGCCATGACGGAAATTTAAAATCCGCCCCGAAAATCTTCAAGGAAATCTGTAAAATAAACTGGAATAGTTCGGCACAAGAATTGCATGACTTGGTGCGAGGATTAAGTCCGTATCCGGCGGCTTTCGCAGGGTTGCAGAAAGAAGACGGAAGTTGTTTGACGATGAAAATTTTAGCCGCACAACCCGAAATGGTTACACATCATTATCCGGCAGGCGCTATTTTGTGTAATCAGAAAGATATGCTGAAAGTGGCCTGTGGAAATGGGTTTTTAATTATTCATGAACTACAGGTTTCCGGAAAAAAACGAATGAATACCGTCGATTTTTTACGCGGTTGCCGTGATATGGAGAGGTATCGGTTTGTTTAATTTTTTACCACTAAGAAATTCTTCGTGCACAAAGAATTTTTTAGTGTGCTTAGTGCTCTCAGTGGTTAATATTTATTTCAATAAGAAAAGATTATGCGCAATCATTTACATACGCTCACTCCGCTCATTATTTTAATGGTTTCGATATGTGTGGATTTCTACACATTTCTCGGCGTTCGTAAACTCACGTCCGAAATAAAAAGTCCGCGCACACGCCGTTTTATCCATTGGACGTATTGGATATTGTGCATCGCGGCGCTGCTTGAAGTGTTAAGCTCTTTATTACTGCTGCGTGTTTTCGGAGATCAATACCTCTTCTTTTTCAGTGTTTCATTCAGCGTTTATATCTGTTTTTCGTCCATGAAATTTGTGTTGCTGTTGTTTCTACTCGGCAACGATATTTACCGCCCGATTGCACGTTTATTCCACAGCCGTTTTCCTAAACGCAGCGGCAAAGTAACGTGGATAGGTTTGGCCTTTTCCGTGCTATCGCTTTTCATTTGTATGTTTGGCGTTACCTATGGAAAATATTTCTACAAGGTACGTCATGAGACACTTTATTTCGAACATCTTCCTCCGGCGTTCGACGGCTTCAAAATAGTAGCCATAGCCGATGTACACGCCGGCAGTTTTAAACGCGCCAAGCCGGTTCAACGCGGCATTGATTTAATTAATAAACAGCAGGGCGATGTGATCGTATTTGCCGGCGATTTGGTAAACAGCCGCTCGGAAGAATTTGCCCCCTGGATTAAGTACTTCAAGCAACTCCATGCGCCCTGCGGACAGTATTCCATATTGGGTAATCACGACTATGGCGACTATGCCCGCTGGCCCGGAGAAAAAGAGAAAGAAGACAACTTGGAATTACTGAAAAAATACCATGCCGAAACCGGATTCCGGCTCTTGCTGAACGAGCATGTAACACTGGAAAAAGACGGACAGCACATTGTTTTGCTGGGTGTGGAAAATTGGGGCAAAGGGTTCGGCTACAAAGGCGATTTAGGAAAAGCGATGGAAGGTGTCGATACCAGTGATTTCAAAATATTACTCACGCACGACCCTTCGCATTGGGAAGAACAGGTGAAAAATAATCCGGCGGACATTCAACTTTCGATATCCGGACATACGCACGGAATGCAATTGGGAATTGAGATTCCGGGGTTCGTCAAATGGAGCCCCGCGCAATACATGTATCCGCATTGGGCCGGATTAACCGAGGAGAACGGACGTTATTTGTATGTCACCCGTGGATTCGGTTTCTTAGGCCTTCCTGGCCGCATCGGCATACGGCCGGAAATTACCGTGATAGAACTTAGGCGGAAATAGGGTTTTTAACCGCAAAGACGCAAAGTATGTCATTCTTCGCTTCGCTCAGAATGACAAGAATCCACCATAACGGACACTTTAATTTAATACCAATATGAACCACCTTTTAATCCAATCTATTTCCGGTATAATGCCGATGCTACAAATGTTCAGGCCAATGTAATGGGACTATTACATTTGTCAAATCGGTATAACAGGTTTACATTAATCTCTTCAACATCCTTTCGCGGTCGAGCGGTTTCACATTGTCCACAATCCACTCGCGCATGGCTTTTCCTTCGGGTATATCTTGCGAAGCGCTGATAAAATCTAATTTTATTCCTAATTCCTTGGCCACGTCATACGCCAATACCGGCCATACTTTCCCGATATCGCCAATTACCGGCAAACTGCCTTCGTGGCGTGCAAATGCCGACATTTCCATGCGGAACGGTATTTTAGCCAACTTGGTTTTCGGCAAACCTTTGTCGATGGCTTCCTGAATCGTTTTGTCCGAACGCTCCAAATCGGTGGCTTTGCGCAGGTTTTCGTCCAAGTCGAAACGAATAAGCGCTTTGCCTTTCAGATTGTAAGTATGTTCGCCGCGCCACCAAGCCCAGATACCGTGCCCTGTGTAACATTCAAACGGCCCGTCGTGTATTTCTTGTGTCAGCGCCACGGCCGATTCGATAATCACATCGCTTTGTTCCAACATTTTTGCCAAGCGCATGGAACGCCCGCCCACGGAAATACTATCGCCAATGGCCATGCCGATTTTCCCGCCGCCAATCAACTGCGGAATGGTAACCAATACCGGCACGCCTTTAGCAGCGCCGGCGCCGAGCATCGTCATCGGGTCGCAACCATGGCCGGCCACTTCTTCGAATGTAAGGCCATAAATCTGCGCCAGATTTAAAATTTCCGAAGCCAGCAGCTCGCCCCGTAACCCCATGGGATAGGCCATGTTCCCGGCCGCCTTGATAATGCCGTTATGAATCAACGGTAACGTCTCGCCTTTTTTCAACAGTTCCTCGTCGAGTACCATTTCTTTCCGCAGCACATTCAGCTCGTCTTCGCTCATCATGGTAAATTCGAACAAATCGCCGCGCGGCATGTAGTTCATATCCATGCCCAATGCCTCGGCGCTCACCCGTTTCACGCGGTCGAGCGAACCGCCCATTTCGTGCGACACCACTGCCGAGCTGGTCGAAACGGCATCGATCAAACCTTTATGAATTAACTCGGCAATCAACGTTGTTACGCCTTCATGAATATTCGGCCCGCTGCCGGTCACCACCATCACTTTGCCGCCGCGCTTTTTAGTCTCTACCATCCGCTTCACCGCAGCTGCCAAGGTTTCCCGCGAACGTTCGTCCAACGAGGCACGAAATTGCTCAATCAATTTTTCTCCAAAATTTGTCATCGTTAATAAACTTAAAATAGACGACAAAATTACAGAAAAACAATTAAAAGCTGTTTAATTTCTTAAAATTCCGGGTATATAAACAGAGAAGCTGCTGTCTTTTAGCGAGCTTGGAATTGCATTACAAAAATAATAACTCTTCCATACAAAAAATACAATAGCAGCACATCCAAAAGTAAATTTTATTTTTATTAAAGAATATTTTGAAATATAAATTCATTTTTTTAATTTTGCATCTGTTAAAATTTTGATTTCAAATTTAACATTTCGTCGTCAACCGCTTGTATGTTCTTAATGGATGGAATTTAGAGGGCTTTCTTTCTTTATCTAAAATGGAAAATGCATGATTACTTTTAAAACAATGATTCTTATTGTTATTTTTTCTTATAAAAGAAATAAGGGGCATCGTTTTCATATTCCAATAAATTTATTAGAGAGAGAGAGAGAGAGAGAGAGAGAGAGAGAGAGAGAGAGAGAGAGAGAGAGAGAGAGAGACGCACCGCGCGCGTAATCTACGCGATAAATACAGATATACCAAAGCTATTCCTAAAAACAGGAATGGCTTTTTTATTTTATAATCTCTCCATTTAAAAATACTACAAAACCTATCTTAATATTCACCCTATAATTACAAATCATTTTTAATCTTTTAACTTATGAGAAAACGAACTATTTTCGAAATCTTTGTTACTAAAAATTTAGTGGCAAAGTCTTGTTTTCTGGGATGCTTGTTTTTTGCATTAGGGCAGTACACTGCTCTTGCTCAAGGACAAAGCTATACCGTAAAAGGAACCGTAACGGACAATACCGGACAGACCGTAATCGGTACCACTGTGACGGAAAAAGGGGCCTCTACCCGTCCGGCCATCACCGATGTAGATGGGAAATACAGTATTATAGTTTCCGGGCCTAATGCTGTATTAGTATTTACTTCTATGGGCTACGTTACGTTGGAACAAACAGTGGATGGCCGCACGACTGTTGATGTAACATTAAATGAAGATGCCAAACAACTCGATGAAGTGATAGTGGTAGGCTACGGAGTACAAAAGAAATCGAGCCTAACCGGAGCCTTGGCTGCCATTAATGATAAAAAATTACTTACGTCCACTACGCCTAAGGTTGAGAATATGTTGAACGGGAAAGCCCCCGGCGTATTTGTGGTTCCCGGCTCAGGCCAACCTGGACAAGGGGCTAAAATTGTCATCCGTGGTAAAACTACCGTAAACGAGAGTACCGACCCGCTTTGGGTTATCGATGGTGTTATTGTGGGTAATGGCTCCGGCGACTTGAATCCGGCGGATATCGAAACCATGACCATATTGAAGGATGCTGCCTCCACCGCCATTTATGGTTCGCAAGGTTCCAATGGTGTTATTGTGGTCACCACAAAGAAAGGAAGAGCCGGCAACGCAACGGTAAATTTTTCGGCAAAAGCAGGTATCAACAAACTTAACCGTGGAAACCTAAAAGTAATGAATGGTTCCGAACTGTACGATTTATATGCTTCGTTCTCCAACGTAGAGGCTCTGAATACCATCCCGTGGTGGACTCCGGAGCTGAGAAACAGGAATTACGACTGGTGGGACGGCGCCACACAAACCGGCGCTACACAGGACTATAGTCTTTCTATCCACGGAGGTACCGACAAGTTGAATATTTTTGCCTCGTTGGGCTACTATGATGAAACAGGGGCGGTAAAAGGCTACGATTATGCGAAGTACACCGCCCGTGTCAATGTAAATTACAAAATGTTCGATTGGCTTACTATAAAGCCTATAGTAAGTATATCGAGAAGAGATATATATGACCAACAACACAGTGTATCGGCCATGTACTCCAACCTGCCATGGGATAGCCCATATAAAAAAGACGGAAGTTTGGTTGACATAGGAACCAATGGCGATCCGGTATGGGTAAATGCTCAAAACACGAATTACCTGTACGACCTGCAATGGAATTACAGCACATCGCGCAACTACGAATTTATGGGGAACTTCGACTTTGACATCAAACTTACCGACTGGCTGACCTTTGCTTCCGTAAACAACTACAAATTCGGAGAATATACCAGCATGGCTTATACCGATCCTCGTTCATCGGGCGGGCAATCGTCGGGTGGTAGCCTTGAAAACTATTTCAGCGGCTACGATAGAATATATACCAACCAATTATTCCGGATCAACAAAACCTTTTCCGAACTCCATAGCATAAATGGTATTTTAGCTTATGAATGGAACGAGTACAACGGACAAACCACAACAGGTGTAGGAACCAACATCCCTCCCGGAGCCGAAATAGCCGATCTGGCCGCTACTCCCAATGCAGTTAAAGGAGGCAAAAGCCAGTGGGCGGTACAATCATTCTTTGCCAATGCAAACTACTCTTATGCAAATAAATACTTTTTACAAGGGTCGTTGCGCCGTGACGGAGCTTCAAATTTCGGAAGAAATAAGCAATATGGTAATTTCTTCTCGATAAGCGGAGCATGGAGTGTTCACGAAGAAGCGTTTTTCGAAAACATCAGCCCGCTTATCAATAATTTGAAACTCCGTATTAGCTACGGTTCAACCGGGAACAGGCCGGGGACGCTTTATCCGCAATACACTTTATATACACTAAGCAAGAATTATTCGTATAACGGCGTGCCGGGTGCATTAATTTCATCCGTCGGTAACGATAATATGACTTGGGAAACCTCCTATACGGCCAATGCCGGCTTGGATATGGGATTTTTCGATAATCGCCTCTACTTTTCTTTCGATATCTATAATAAAAATACTTCGGGCTTATTATATCAAACTCCTCTCCCCGGCGTATGGGGCGTCACCTCGGTTTGGCGCAATGTAGGCGAAGTGCGTAATCGGGGTCTTGAACTTAACATAGGAGGCGATATAATACGTTCTATAGATATGAGGTGGAATATCGAAGCTAATATAGGCTTGAATCGGAACAAAGTAACCAAATTATACGGAAATAAGCAGGAAATGATAGTGGGCGACGGCTCGGGAATAGCCGGTTCCGCCAATAAAATGATTAAACCGGGGTACGATATGGACACATGGTATCTGACCGAATGGGCCGGTGTGAATCCCGATAATGGAAGCCCGCAATGGTACACTACCGATGCCGGCGGCAATCGTGTAATTACTTCCGATTATGCCGATGCCTCAAAAAATCCGGTTATGTTAGATGCTTATACCCCTAAATTTTACGGAGGGTTCAATACTACTTTCAATTATAAGAACTTCGATTTGAATGCCGTATTCTCTTTTTCGGTGGGAGGTAAAATCTATAACTACAATCGATCGGAATACGATTCGGATGGAACCTATACCGACCGTAATCAAATGAAATTGATGAAGGGATGGAGCCGTTGGCAGAAACCGGGCGACATCGCCACTCATCCGGTAGCGACTTATCAAAATAAATCGAATTCGGAAAAAGCATCTTCCCGTTTCTTAGAAGATGGATCGTATTTGAAATTACGGAGTGTAAACATAGGATATAACATTCCGGTACACATAAAATATATTGCGGGCATAAGAGTATATGTATCTGGTGAAAACTTGTTCACTGTTACCGACTACTCAGGAGTAGATCCTGAAATTCCGCCCAAGGACGGGACGGTAATCACAGGGGTCAATACATCTGTATACCCCTCCACCACAAAAGTTATGTTCGGAATTAATATTACATTTTAAAACGTCAAATACAATGAAAAAAATATTATATACGATTATTTTTGCAGGCCTGCTGCTATTTACGGGATGCGATTTGGAAAGGCTCCCTTTTAACGGATATACCGAGGAAACAATAAAAAATGATCCCGAAGGAACATTCGAGATATTACTTAACGGTTGTTACGGGCAGATGAAAGACTGGTCGGACGTGATGCATCGTGTAGGCGAATATGCCGGCGACAATATGATGATTCGCGGCTCATCTACCGACGCATTCTACGATTTTATATCGTATGGACATAGGCCGAGTAATTATCGCTTGAATACGTTTTGGAACAACAGCTACAAAATTATTGCACAAACCAGCGATTTGATGAAAGTGTTCGACACTCCGCCATCTGCCGAAGTAGCGCACCAAATCGGAGAGGCTTATTATTTACGTGGAACTATGTATTTCTATTTATGCCGTGCCTTTGGACGTCCTTATTATCAGACTCCTGAAACTAACATGGGAGTGCCCATTATCAACGGAAGACCGGAAAATATATTGATTGATAATATAAGCTTACCGGATAGAGCATCGGTAAAAGAAACTTATACACAAGCCATCGCCGACCTTCGTAAGGCGGAAAGCCTTATGAGTGTAGAAAAAGAAGCTATTTTTGCCACAAAAGAGGCGGCGCAGGCCATGCTATCGCGAATTTACCTGTATATGAGCGGGACGTACGAAAGCCCGAATACTGCTTATGCCGATTCCGCTATTTATTATGCCAATCTGGTAATAGCGAGCGGGCGGTACGAATTGCTCTTGCGTAACGATTTTATGAAGTACAATGAACTCATTCCCGAAGAAAATAAAGAAACTATTTTCGCCGTAAAGCGTGTAGATGCTGAATTTCCGGCGGTAGATTGGGCATATTACTATGGCATAGGCGGCATGTACTCGCATATCGACGGCATGGGCTGGGGTGAAATGTATGCCAGCTCGAAATATATCGACCGCTTGCGGGCATCGGGTAACGGAAACCCTGCGAACGATGCACGATGGAACTTTATCCGCCCGCAATATACAACGGATGCGAACGGAAATAAGACACCGGCATTTCGTTTTATAAAGGAAACTTATAATGCATCAGGAGTACAAACCGCATACGACTATATTCAACAGCCCTTACAACAAGAAGCGGACAATTCATATTATATTACTATAAACAGCGTAAAATATCCGCTGACGCCTGTTGATATCCCGAATAACCGCTACTCGATTAATTACCAACCGGACAATGGGCCTGCTGTACAAACATATGTCGGCGATATGGATTATATGATGACGCTAAACCGGGCCTATCCCATGTTTTACATTTACAAATGCTCGTTGGAGGATGGTTATTCACAATTGCACTCGCCTATTATTTCGCGTCTGGGAGAGATGTATCTCAACTTAGCGGAAGCATACGCCAAGAAAGGCGATTATGCTAACGCACTGATTAATCTTAATATTATTCGTAATCGTGCGGTAGTAAACGGAGGATATCCTGCCGGCTATCTGACCGCAGCAAACGCAGCAGATGTGATTGACAACGAACGCGCCTTGGAGTTGGCCTACGAAGCCCATCGCAGTTTCGACGTGTATCGCATTGGCAAGACAATGGTTCGCCAGTATCCGGGGCCGCACAAAGCGCTGGAAAATATCCCGGCAACGGATAGTCGCGTTGTACAGCTTATTCCTCAGGATGCAATCAATGCGTACTTTGGGACCTTGACTCAAAATCCGTAGTAATACAGACTCACCTTAAGATTAGTTTTAAAAGTCAATAAAAATAAAACCAGTGGCAATATTGTCACTGGTTTTTACATAAAAATTGGCTGTCCTGTTTCTAATTTTTCTTCGGTTTTTCGACTAAGTAGGCAATTACTAACCCGATGCCACCAAATGCAAGCACCGATGCCGTATATAACATATTGCCCATATCCCGTAATGAATAGTAAGCTACACTATTTTCATTGATCGTGAGAACTTCCGGGTAAACAGCAAAACGATTAATAATAAATCCAATCAAAAAGCCGATTCCCAAGCCGGCCAGCAGGCATCCGATTTTCAATGCCGAAAACGATTGCCCGTTCGATTGTTTCAACATCGCCGCAATGTCCAGCGATTGGTTGGATGCCGCTTTTTCAATAATCATCAGGCGTTCCTTACGCCGTACAAATAATTCAATCACCAAATAAATGGTAATAAAAATAATAGCGGTAATAAAAACTTCTTCTCCCATAATTGTAAATTTTTAAAAGGTTTATTTTTCGTTTGTTTGCTCTTTTGACGCAGGCCAATCGGAAAGGTTACAAAAATTTTATTACTTTGTGAAAAATTCCGGAAGGCTGTAACCTAATCCGTTTTTCTGCGTCAAAACAGGCAAATGAGTACACTCAGCGAAAAAGAGACCATTGCGCGCGTGCTGCAGGGAGAGCAGCACGCCTTTGCCGTTATAGTGGAACACTATAAGGACAAGGTGTTCGCATTGGTATTTCGGATGATGCGCCAACGGGAAACAGCCGAAGAAGTAACGCAGGATATATTTATAAAAGTCTTCCAAAACTTATCTTCTTTCAAAGAACAATCGGCTTTTTCCACCTGGCTCTATCGTATTGCCTACAATACCGCTATCTCCGAAATACGGAAGCGGAAATTGATTTTTCAGGAATTGAGTGAGCATTATTTTGTATCTTTGAAAGATGATTCAAGTGAAAAAGAAATAGAAGAGCAACGAATAGGGGAATTGAACAGGCTTGTAAGCGCCCTTCCGCCCGAAGAGGCAGCATTGATAACGCTTTTCTATCACGACGATAAATCGATGGAAGAAATAAGCCGGATAACCGGCATCTCGCTCTCGAACGCAAAAATAAAAATACATCGCACAAGAAATAAATTGCGCGAACAGCTAAAAGGAGTTTTACAGTATGATGAACCATAATACATCGCAAATAGACGACCTGTTAAGGAAATTACCGGCCATACACCCCGGAGCAAACTTCACAGCATCCGTGATGAACCGTATTGCCGCGCTTCCCGAAAAGGCCGCACGAAAATTAACGCCATGGCATATTGCATTCATCATTGCCGGAAGCTCGCTATTAATTGGTTTGGGCGGATGGCTTGCTCATTCCGTATGGAGCATAGAATTTACCTTCATGCAACGGCTTGGAAATTTATTTACAGCAACCGGAGCATCGCTTCTTTCCCTGTTTAAAGAAGTTCGTATACCATCCAATATCCTGGGCGGATTAATTGGCGGCATCTTTTTATTGCTACTGGACGCCTGGCTGCGAAACAAGCAGCGCAAACATCGTGTACAGGAGGCGTCATGAGTCCGGCGCTAAAATCTTTTCTAAAAGCAAACCGGTTGGAAGCCGGTTGTGACGAGGCCGGGCGCGGATGCCTTGCCGGCCCTGTTTATGCAGCAGCAGTGATATTACCTGCCGGTTTTTCACATCCGTTGTTGAATGATTCCAAACAAATGAGCAAGAAACAGCGTGACATGCTTCGTACAATTATCGAAAAAGAAGCCATTGCATGGAGTGTTATTGCTGTAAGCAACGAAGAAATAGATGAAATAAATATTCTTCGGGCTTCTATCACCGGCATGCATCGTGCATTAGACGGCCTCAGCGTTCGTCCCGATTTTATCTTGGTGGATGGCAATCGTTTTTCGAAATATCCGCAAATTCCTCACCAGTGTATAGTGAAAGGAGATGCCACATTTGCCTCCATTGCTGCGGCATCCGTATTAGCAAAAACCCACCGCGACGAATTTATGTGCAAACTATCGGAAGAATTCCCCGCTTACAATTGGAATAAAAACATGGGCTACCCCACAAAAGCACACCGCGCGGCCATTCGGGAAAACGGCATCACGCGGTGGCATCGGAAATCATACAAATTGCTCGATGAGCAAGCGTTATTGTTTTAGCATTCGCAACGTTTATACACTTCGTATCCGAGAAGCTCGATATCAGGAGAATAATACCCCGCTTTTACCGGTTCTTCACGCATTAAATCCGTACTCAAATATTTCTTGTTACAATCGGAAAATACCGTCGCAACATTTATTTTTTTACCACCCAATTTTTCTTGAGCGATCAGGGCTGCAATAAAATTGGCGCCGGAAGAAATTCCTACGGCCAAACCCAATTGTTTGGACAGCTTCTGCGCCATAATAATCCCATCGCCATCCGAAACCTGAATCACTTCGTCCAATTCATTTAGTTTTACAATTGCCGGAATAAATTCGTCGGAAATACCTTGAATACGATGGACTCCTACCTTATATCCGGTAGTAATAGTCGGCGACTCGGCCGGTTCCATCGGATAAATTTTTACTTTCGGATTTTTCGAACGTAAGAAACGGCCTACTCCCATTACCGTACCTCCGGTTCCCACGCCGGCTACAAACGCATCGGGAGTTACACCGTTGGCTTGCATTTGTGCCCACAATTCCGGGCCGGTAGTAATTTGATGCGCTTCCGCATTGTCTTCATTTGAAAATTGATGGGGCAAGAAAATATTCGGCTCTTTCTCCGCCATTTCATCGGCAATACGGATACTGCCCAAAAATCCACCTTGTTCTTTCGATACGGAAATAATTTCCGCACCCAGCCCCTGAATAATATCCACCCGTTCGCGGCTCATCCAGTTCGGCATGGCAATGCGGACTTTATGCCCCAATGCCCGCCCAATAGAAGAGAAAGCAATCCCGGTATTGCCACTGGTAGCTTCCACGATGGTATCGCCGGGCTTTATTGTACCACGCTCATAAGCGCGCTGCATGATATAAAGAGCCATGCGGTCTTTTATGCTTCCGCTAATATTAAACTGTTCGCTTTTCGCATAGATAGTACGCGCTTCTTCTTTATATTTAAAGTGAATGACTAATAGCGGAGAATTCCCTACAACATTCCACAAACTACTGATGGCTGTTGAGATTTTAGGATCTGAAATGGTATTTTTTCTCATTGATACATTGGTTTTAGAATTATTTGTCCAAAGGTAAAAATTTTTTCCTATATTTAATATTTTGCAACTTATATAAGGAATACGTATCTTTGTTATTTAAAGACACAGCGAATAAAATATATCTTATGAGCGAAAAAATACGCATAGGCATTACACAAGGCGATAGTAACGGAGTCGGATATGAAGTCATTATTAAAACGCTTGCAGATCCAAGAATTCAAGATTTTTGCATTCCGGTAATTTACGGTTCGGCGAAATTATTTTCATTTTACCGGAAAATAGTAGCTCCGACGGAAAATCTCAGTATAAATAGCATGAGTATTACCGGCGAAATTAAAAACAAACAGATTAATATTGTAAACTGTGTGCCGGAAGAAGTAAAAGTGGAACCGGGAAAACCGTCACCGGATGCCGCGCAGGCCGCATTACGCGCGTTACAAACGGCCGTAGCCGACCTTAAAAACAACAAAATCGATGTGTTGGTCACGGCACCCTTCAACAAAGAAACCATACACGGAAATAATTTTTCATTCCCCGGACACACAGAATATTTAGCCAAGGCATTTGACGCGCCGGAGCACCTAATGTTATTAATTAGCGATATTATGAAAGTGGGCGTTGTCACAGGGCATGTGCCGCTATCACAAGTATCTTCCCTGCTTTCTAAAGAATGCATTCTACGAAAATTGCAATTAATGAACCAATCGTTGCAACGCGATTTTGCCATAATTCGTCCACGGATAGCCGTTTTAGGATTGAACCCTCATGCCGGAGATGCCGGTTTATTAGGAAAAGAAGAAGACCAGTTTATCAGCCCGGCCATTGCCGAAGCCAATAAAGCAGGCATCTTAGCCTTTGGCCCCTATCCGGCCGATGGCTTTTTCGGAGCCGGCACCTACCATCGCTTCGACGCTATTCTTGCCATGTATCACGACCAGGGATTGGCTCCTTTCAAAGCGCTTTCGTTCTGCAATGGAGTAAACTACACAGCCGGATTACCCATAGTACGCACTTCGCCGGCACACGGCGTAGCTTACGATGTGGCAGCAACAGGAAAAGCGTCGCCGGACTCCATGCGAAATGCTATTTATGCCGCCTGCGATATTTTACACAGCCGTAAAAACTTCGACCAACTCAAAGCAAATTCTTTGAGCCCGATGAACATAGAAGAATTGTCCTAAATAATCCAATGCAATCCGTAACAATATATACCGACGGCTCTGCTTTAGGAAATCCCGGCCCCGGTGGATACGGTGTAATATTAATGAGCGGCGAACACCGCAAAGAACTTTCAGGCGGATTCGCCCACACAACCAACAACCGCATGGAATTGCTCGCCGTAATCATAGGATTGGAAACGCTGAAATTCGAAAACACACCGGTTACCATATACAGCGATTCCGAATATGTGGTGCAGGCTGTAGAAAAAGGCTGGGTATTTCAATGGGAACGAATCGCGTTCAAAAAGAAAAAAAATCCCGATTTATGGATACGTTTTTTGAAAATCTACCGTAAACATCGTGTAAAATTTGTGTGGGTGAAAGGTCATGCCGGCAATCCGAATAACGAACGCTGCGACCAGCTGGCTGTGGCGGCAGCCAACCGGGTAAATCTGCCGGAAGACACCTATTATGCTACGGAACAACAAAATGAATTACTGTAATGGTGAAACAAACAGCCATCGTCATATTAAACTGGAATGGTAAACATTTCCTCGAACAGTTTTTGCCTTCGGTAACGGCCTATTCGTCACTTCCGGGCGTATCTGTTATCGTGGCCGACAATGGTTCTACCGACGATTCGTTAGCTTTTCTGGAAGCACATTATCCGCACATTCGAATCATCCGATTAGATCAAAATTATGGTTTTACCGGCGGCTACAATCGTGCGCTAATGCAGGTAGAGGCTGATTATTATATTCTTCTGAATTCCGATATTGAAGTTACGGAAAACTGGTTGACACCCCTATTGAAACTTATGGATGACCATCCCGAAGTGGCTGTGTGTATGCCTAAAATCCGGTCATTCCATAATCGCGAATATTTTGAATATGCCGGCGCTGCCGGCGGTTTTATCGATAAGTTCGGCTATCCGTTTTGCCGCGGGCGTATCCTGAAGCATATCGAAAAAGACGAAGGGCAGTATGACACTACCCGTGAAGTATTTTGGGCAACCGGCGCTTGTATGATGGTGCGTACCGAAGTGTTCCGCCAATTAGGCGGGCTGGATGAAGATTTTTTCGCCCATATGGAAGAAATCGATTTTTGCTGGCGCGCCAAACGGCTCGGCTATAAAGTGATGTGTTGCCCGGCATCGCTTGTATATCATGTGGGAGGAGGAACATTGCCCAACAACACGCCTCGGAAATTATTCTTGAATTACCGGAATAATCTTTACATGTTATACAAAAATGTAGGCCCTAAAAAGCGCCGCACTACTATATTTATACGCATGTGCCTCGACGGAGTATCGGCGTTGATATATTTCTCGACCGGAAATGTCGCATTCTTCAAAACGGTCTTCGGCGCCCACAAAGCTTTCCGGAAATACCGCAAAGCGGTGCAGGTAAAACAGATCAATACACAAATGAAGAACACATCATGCATCTACCGGCACAGTATCGTATGGAAATTTTACACAAAAAAGAAACGCCGTTTACGTTTTTCCGACCTCGGTGAAATATCATAGATATGATGCCAGTTTTTCCAACGATGTGCTATGTGAGCCTTTTATCAAAATAGTAGCGCGTTGTAAAGGGTGTGTTGCCAGATAATCCATCAAATCCTGGACGGTTGCAAAACATGATGCGGGAAAATCTCCGGCTGCTTGCTTAAAATTGTTGCCTACCAATAAGACGTTATTCAATTGTTTTTCTTTCAACAGATCTATAATAGTGCGGTGTTCCATGTCCGACTCTTGCCCTAATTCTTTCATATCGCCCAAAATTACCCATTTATCAGGCATGGCTTGGCGGGCAAAATTTTCAATAGCAGCCCTCATGCTGGTGGGATTGGCATTGTAGGCATCCATAATAACCGTATTGGTTGCCGTGCGTATCAGTTGCGAGCGATTATTCAACGGCACATAATTTTCAATAGCGAGCTTTGCAGCCTGGCGCGATATCTCAAAATGACGCCCTACGGCTAAAGCGGCCAATACATTATCGGCATTATAATTACCGATAAGTTGTGTGTTTATAGCCGTATTATCAGGAAAAGCCAAACGTAGAAACGGATGCTCTGGGCTATTTGGCAATATGTTTACCTCATCGGGTATTATACCGTAAGCCAGGGCCCGTTCAATGCCGCGTTCACGAAGCATTTCGCAAAGAATCGGATTATCGCTGTTGTAGAAAATCCGGCCGCCGGTCGATTGCAGAAAGTCATACAATTCTCCTTTTGCTTTCTTCACTCCGTCCAATGAACCGAAGCCTTCAAGATGTGCTTTTCCCACATTGGTAATTAAACCGTAGTCCGGCTCGGCAATACGGCACAAGGCGGCAATTTCCCCGATATGATTAGCGCCCATTTCTACGACGCCCAATTGTGTTTGAGCATCCATCCGCAATAAGGTCAGTGGTACTCCAATGTGGTTATTGAAATTTCCCTTGGTAACACTAATAGTATATTTCAAGGAAAGGACTTTGGCCATCAATTCTTTTGTTGTTGTCTTTCCATTAGTTCCGGTAATGGCAATAATAGGAATTCCTAATTGATGACGGTGATAATTGGCTAACTCTTGCAAGCTTATTAGCACATTTTCGACACGTATCAAACGGTCATCGGCCGGTAATGCGGCATCATCCACTATGGCATAGGCGGCACCTTCTTCCAATGCTTGCAAAGCAAATGCATTGCCGTCAAAACGTTCTCCTTTGAGTGCAAAAAACAGGCATCCGCGTTTGATGTCCCGGCTATCCGTAGAAACCTCGGGGTATTGACAGAATAATTTATAAAGTTCGGCAAGCATGGTTATAATCAATTAAAAAACGACCCAAAAGTAATTGTTTCTTTTGGATCGTTCTCTATGTTCGGTTCCGTTTATTTTTTCTTTTTTGCAGCCACTTGAGTTTCACCCAGCTTGTCCATGGCACAGCGGAATCCGAGGTCCACTTCTGCACGGTCTTCGTCCAGGAAGCGTCTGGTACCCGGGCTTAACCAATAAGCTCTATCAAGGAAAGAACCTCCTTTATATACACGGGATTTATCACTAACCAAAGAAGTCATCCCCCGGTGTGTATCTCCTTCCCCTGTGTTATACATTCTGATGGAATTAGCCACTGTATCCGGAGGCATAGCTGTTGCTTCCTCGAAATAAATTGAAGAAGTAACATCGCCATCACGATAGTTCCGGTTATCGCCAACTTGGTAGTTTTGTCTATTAGGAAGGTATCCAACCGTGTCACGCCGTATGCGGCCCAATTCGTCTTTTTCAAGGACATTCCCTGAGGCGTCTTTTTTATATTCGGTAAATACGTTTCCACGGAAAGGACGGAAGTCATCCATTTCATCAAACGACAAGGGGCGGTAAACATCGGCAACCCATTCATTTACGTTACCGGCCATGCAATACAAGCCAAAATCATTCGGCAAGAAAGAACGCACGGGAGCCGGGCCGGCATAACCGTCGTTACGAGCGCCTGCAACGCCCATCAAATCGCCGCGTCCACGTTGGAAGTTAGCCAAATATAAACCGAGCGTTTTTTTGGCATCGCTGCGCAATCCGGCGCCATCCCATGGATACACCCGACGACTGGTGATTAATTCATCGTGCGCATAGCTGCTTAAAGCAACGGCTGCATATTCCCATTCGGCTTCGGTCGGGAGGCGGTAGTTCGGCAACAAAATTCCATCGTCAAAAGTAGCAGAGCGGGTTGCTTTTTTATCGGCGCTCGAATAGTCGCGCAAGCCTTTACCAACCACTCCTTCATATTGACCTAACAAGTATGCTTCGGTATTAAAATTATCTGCATCCCGTTGTTCCGGATTGCGTTTGAGCACACCGGATTCCACTAATTGATTTTCGTTTACGCGATCGGTACGCCACGAACAATAATCGCTCGCCTGACGCCAAGTTACGCCGACTACCGGATATTCATCATAAGCCGGGTGGCGCAGATAGGTCATAACATAAGGTTCATTATAGGCTAACGGACGACGCCATACCAATGTATCGGGGAGCGCATTGCGATATACATTAGGATAGGATACATACACCCTTTTCAGCCAATGCAAATATTCACGATAATCCCTATTCGTTCTTTCGGTTTCATCGATAAAATAGGAATCTACGGTTACTTGACGTGGTTGACTATTCCAATCATATCCAAGATCCTGAGCAACACGTCCCATCAAGAAAACTCCACCTTCAACAAATACGAGCCCCGGGCCCGTAATTTGAGCATAAGCGTCTTTTACTTCAAATCCACCATATGCCGGGTCGTTGTAAGCCCAACCAGTAGCATCCGACGTCCCTTTGTTGGAGGATTTACATCCAGACAAAGCTATTGCAAGTATGCAAAGCATCATTGGAAAACAATTACGTAATTTCATATTATCTTTAATATTTAGATTCGGACTATAATTTCAATCTGCAAATTTAAGACTATTTTTCAAATTACCATATATTATCTATTATTTTTTTAGAAAAGTCTTTTCACTTTAATAGGGGCAGCCTACACAATCACTCTTTTTCTTCCATCTTTTCCCCGATTTCATTGACTTTCCGGATATTTCTCCGAATCCAAGGTGTACAAATAGCTCATGAGAAGCGCTGTTCCATCCACTCAATTGAGAGCCAACCGTTAGTAAATCAATATTATAGCCCATTCTAAATCGTTCGCTCGACAAGCCGACCGATAAACCAACACAAAGAACTTCGAATGTTAAATCACTTTTAAGATTCAAATCGGCATATAAAGCTCCGGCTTGCGCCTGCATTCCACACACAAACACCTTGTAATTAGATTGATAGGAAATTAACAGATGAGGTATTACTTTACTATTCTCAAATGCATTCCAATCGGACAAACGGGGGTCTTTCAGGGTAGCTTCCCCTGTTAATGGAATAGCCCCCCTCCCATGTAGTGTTGTTTTTAAAGAACGGTCTGCATAAACCATCAACGAGTCGTTTTTATCAACCCCGATATGTCCCACCGACAAGCCGGCTTCCCAGGCCGGATGGCTAACCAACAGGCCGGAAACAAAGTCTATGCCTTGCCAAATTTCATTAGAGGCCGGATAAATTACGGGAGTACTACCGGTTCCATTGATTGCATCAGGGAAAATATAACTACGACTATGCTGCCCCTGCCGGTAATATACAGCCTGTAGCGCCGGCCGGATGGTTATATTTTCCGAAACATTAAACGAATAGCTATAAGAAAGGGCGATAGAAATAAGCTGCCAAACGGCGGAACGGTCATTCATGACATATAAACCAAAGCCGCTTTGAATAGCGGGGGCCGGGAGGTCGAAATCGGCATAAAACGTATTATAGGGATTGGCCGATGCCGTGAATTGACTCCGCACAGCCGCCCCGAAGCGGTAGTTTCCCGAAGCGCCGCTATAGGCCGGATTGGTATAAAGCAATGTGGACAAGGGCTGCGTAAATACCACATCTTGCGCTTGAACAAGTAGCGTCAAGAGCAAAAAGAATGCCAGTGTCGTATATTTTCTAAAATTTCTCAACCGAACTCCCGCAGAAATTAAGTTTCAAAGATACGTATTATTCGGAAATACATTGCAATTTACCTTCTGTTGCACCTTGCAAATCCAATTGTATTCGTTACCTTTGTTGCGATTTTAGAAAAGTAAAGTAAATCATGTGCAAATTGTATTTTGTTTTGTTTTTATGCTGCCTAACCTTCACAGAAAGTTTTGCCCAGCAAAAAGAATCTCCGAAAGTAAACTGGCTGACATTTGAAGCGGCGGTGGCTGAAAACACAAAAAATCCGAAGAAAATATTTTTAGATGTATATACCGATTGGTGCGGTTGGTGCAAGGTAATGGACAAGAATACTTTTTCCGACGCAAAGATTGCGGCTTACATGAATGCACATTTTTATGCTGTGAAGTTTAATGCCGAAGGAAAAGAGCCCATCACATTTATGGGACAAACCTACAATTTCAATGCAGAATACCGTTCGCACGAATTAGCAGTGGCTTTCCTGCAAGGCAAAATGAGCTATCCTTCGACGGCATACATGGACGGCAATAACCAATTGCTGACGGTCGTTCCGGGCTATTTGGCACCGAAAGATTTTTTCCCGATAATGGTATATTTCGGCGAGGATCACTATCTGAAAATGACGTGGGAAGAATTTCAAAAGGAATGGCCGGCGATAGAGAAAAAATTACCGGCCGAAAACACTCCCGGCAAATAAATTTCATTACGCACAGTTCGCAGAACGACGAGGCAATCTCAAAGCACTCATAAGCCGAATAGGGGGTTTGAGAGATTTGACAAATTTTTGAAATTTGTCAAATCTAAACTGTCCAAACGCCAAAACAACGGCGAAGAAATTCTAAGGATGAATCATAAGATTGCTTCACTTCGTTCGCAATGACGAAGCACTTCGT
Source organism: Bacteroidales bacterium (assembly GCA_031551045.1). Lineage (GTDB taxonomy): Bacteria > Bacteroidota > Bacteroidia > Bacteroidales > UBA932 > JAVBOD01. The sequence goes on along the minus strand of JAVBOD010000011.1, from coordinate 11,830 downwards.
TCGCAATGACGGGCTATTTCACACTCAACTCTGCCGGGAACGACATCATTTTTCCTAATTGATAAACAGGAATGCGCGCCTGAATCAACACTTTTGTGCCGTCGGTCAAGCGTGCCTGCACAATTTCGGGAATACGATATACAATCCGGAGACCTTTTCCGCTTTTATCATCGGCATTAGAGGGCAAGGACGACGCGTGTTTTTCGGGCGTCAACTCCAACATGATAGGACGCCCCGCCACATTCGACGGAGGCAGCAAGCCTTGCGTGTCGGACAAGCGAAAAGCCACATAGCGTTGGTTTTCCTGTGCGGCATCGGGCATCACTTCAAAAGTCATCACTTGTGTTTCCGAAGTGGTTTTTCCGGTAAACAGGCTCATATAACTCGACTCTAAACGGTCTATTTCGTCCAACGCAGCGCGTAACCCGTCGCCATTGCCGGGCAAATCCGCATCGCCGGTTATCAAATCCACCCGTTGTTTACGTAGTTTGAAAATCATATTGGCAGCTTCTTCGGCGCGGCGTTCCAGACTCTTCTCCACCGTTTGATTTTGCTGCACCGGCACACGTTCTACTCCCGTAGCTGTTCTCACGGTGCTGTAAAACGTAGCTTTTTCCGTTGCTAAATTCGGCTCCACTCCTCTATCTGCAAAAATATCGGGCTGTGTGTTATTACTAAAACGCCACTGCACCGGCTGTGCCGATTTGTCGAACGATACAATAAGCCCTTCGGCCGTAAAAGCTAAAAAATTAGCCGCCGCATTTTTTTCACTTTTCAGATTAATAGCGTAGGCCTGCGAAAGGTCGGCCTCTACCAATGGCTGCACTGTAACACTATTTAACACACATTGCTCTTTGTTGGCTTCGGAAGCCGGGACTCCCAAGTATTTCTGGGAAAACTGGGCATAAGGCCCTGCTGTATAAAAACTATGCGTGGCTTCCACCTTAATAAAAATGGAGGTTGCAGGCAACGAATAAACCAAGTTCCCTTGCGGCAACACCGTTTCGGGAGTAAGCCGCGTTTGCGCTGTAACAACAAGGCTTACAGCCAGTATAAAAATAATTCCAAAAAATATTTTTTTCATTTCACATCCTATGTTTCATGTCCTTTGCCGACAAATGTAGCATTTTTATTTTACAAATAAATGTCTATCTTTGTCTTTATTACAACCTTTAAAAATTAATATTTATGTTTAAAAACCACCCTAAAGGCCTGCTTGGAGCTGCATTATCCAATATGGGCGAACGCTTCGGCTTTTATATTATGATGGCGATCTTGACGTTGTTCATTTCATCTAAATTTGGATTGAGCGATACAATGACCCTCGTTATCTATTCCATTTTTTACGCACTCATATATGTGCTTGCTCTCGCCGGAGGAGCCATAGCGGACAAAACCCGTAAATACAAACAAACCATTATGGGGGGGCTTGTATTAATGATGGTGGGTTATATACTTATTGCTATTCCATCTCAAACGCCGGTTGCTAATATAGGATTAATGCTGACCATAACCTGCGTCGGCCTTTTTGTTATTGCATTAGGTAATGGTTTCTTCAAAGGTAATCTTCAAGCAGTTGTTGGACAGCTCTATGACAACCCTGAATATTCTCACAAACGCGATACGGGTTTTCAACTTTTCTATATGTTTATCAATGTAGGAGCAGCCTTTGCACCCCTGATTGGTATCGCAATCCGGAACTGGTGGTTGCAAAAAAATGCATTCCTATATGATGCAACACTGTCAAAACTTTGCCATCAATACTTGGCCGGCAATATGGAGCCAACGGCAATGAACAGATTTACGGAACTTGCCACCGAAGTGAGCACTGCCGGCCCCGTTACTGATTTGACGGCTTTTGCCAATTCTTATTTAAATGTGTTTACTACAGGTTTTCACTATGCATTCTTAGCAGCTGTTGTGATGATGATTATATCAATGATTATTTTTGCTGCCAATAAAAATAAACTTCCCGATCCTGCTAAAAAAGAATTAAAGAAAGGTGATGGCAATACAGTACAAATGGACATCAAAGAGATTAAACAACGTATATATGCCCTCTTCGCTGTATTTGGAGTGGTTATCTTCTTTTGGTTCTCTTTCCACCAAAATGGAGCGACCTTAACTTATTTTGCACGTGACTACGTAAACCTGAGCATGATAAATATAAATCTCGGATTCACAACCATCCAGGGAGCCGAAATATTCCAATCGGTAAATCCGTTGCTTGTTGTTACACTCACATTCCCGATTATCGCATTATTTGCCTGGTTGCGACGGAAAAATATAGAACCCTCAACCCCTCGCAAAATTGCCATTGGTATGGGTATTGCTGCACTTGCTTATGTATTACTCACACTTGGTTCAACACATCTACCCGATGCAGCAACCAGAGAAGCAATGGGCGGTCTTTCCGATGCTATGCGCGTTTCTCCATGGCTACTTGTAGGAACTTATTTTATCCTGACTGTTGCCGAATTATTTATTAGTCCGCTTGGACTTTCCTTTGTATCAAAAGTAGCTCCCCCCCACTTGCAAGGATTAATGCAAGGCTGCTGGCTTGCAGCTACAGCTGTGGGCAACTTGCTCGTAATGCTCGGCGGGTTCTTTTATGAATCGCTTCCTTTATGGGGAACATGGCTCGTGTTTGTATGCGCTTGTGCAATATCAATGATGGTAATGCTCAGCATGGTAAAATGGCTTGAAAGAGTTGCCAAATAAACGAAAAAATAAAAACCCTTAAATCTAATTTGCTTTTATACGAAAGAAAGCGTTCAATTACGAACGCTTTCTTTTTTTATCCACCATTCCAACCGGCGTTCCCATACCAGTACAATCGCCCAACAAACACGCGGCAAAAGCATCCACCAAAAAAGGCCGCCGGCCGCATACAATAATAATAAATCTTCTACATTGCTATGCGAAACGCCAATGTGGTGGTTGAGTAAATCAACGTCGCCCTGCGAAATTTTTCCCTGCTCGGTTTCTTCAATCATTACAGCAGCTCCATAGGCCAAGCCCAAGAAATTAGCAACAATCCAAAGGAAAGATGTTTTACCGGGTAAGCCGAAAATATATAACAATGGTCGTAGTAATTTCGAAAGAAACCGTATCACGCCGAATTCAGCCAGCAAACGTTGTACTACAGACAGCGTTATGATGATAATTACCATCTGTAAAATCAGTTTCCCCATACGCAGCGCCCAAGCCTGCAATAGTTCCAACGCCGGTAAATCCTGCACCGTATTTCCGGCAACAATTATCTCTTTACTCAGCGATGCCGGCATGATAATGTTCAGCAAAAAGCCCAGGATGACGGCGCTCAGCGTGCGCACGGCAATCATGCGCCAAAACGACGAACCGGTTTTTTTCTGTACGGTGGTTTCCACAATCATGTTGTGCGCACAAAGCACCATGACGGCTAAAATCGTCATGCTGCGCACATCGAGGTGCAGCGATGCCATGACGGCAATGGCCGAATAGACATTTACAAAATAACCGGTAATCCATGCCAGTGAAGCTTCGCCCGGCAATCCTACCAACTCAAAGGCGGGGCTTAACCCTTTGGAAATCCAAGCCACCACGCCTAAGTAGCGTAGCAATTCCACGGCGAAAGAAATAATTACCGTAATACGAATCAGCCACCATGCGGTGCGTAGCGCCGACGGCATAACGGCTTTTACCGAATTGACTATGCGTTGTTGTGTTGTATTTTCCATGCAAATCGAAATAAGGAACAAATGTATGCAAAATAGTCTGAAGTCTGAACAGTCCGGAGCCAGAGAACCCGGAGCAACAGTGAAATGATTGGAAATCCAGCAAGAAAATTGTATATTTGTTGCTGTAAATCAAAACAGTAAACAAGCACCAAAACAATAATTCTTATGCGTAATTTTTTAGTATTGATGACTGCGTTGCTATTGGCAACAAGCATCCAAGCACAAGGTTTAAAGGTCATTAAACTCAATGCTCCCAGCAAAGACCGTGGTAGTAGTATTATGAAAGCGTTGGCCGACCGCCATTCTACCCGCGAATTTTCTACCCAAAAACTCAGCCTGCAAGATCTTTCCGACCTGCTTTGGGCAGCCAACGGTGTGAATCGCGCGGACGGACGTAGAACAGCCGCTACTGCCAGAAATAATCAGGATATTGATGTGTATGCGGTTATGGAAGAAGGCGCCTACCTTTACGATGCAAAAGCACACGAACTGAAACCGGTGGCGGAAGGCGATTTCCGCGATTTGATTGCCGACCGGCAAGCTTCGGTAAAAGATGCGCCGGTAAGTTTGCTGATTGTGTCGGACATTTCGCGCTTCACAGGATTGGCTGTGGATATGCAAAAAGAATGGGGAGCCTTGGATGCCGGCATTGTTTCACAAAACATTATGTTGTTTGCTTCCGGCTGCGGATTCGTAACCGTTCCCCGCGCTTACATGAAAAAAGACGAATTGAAAAAAGCGCTGAAATTATCGGACACACAAATTCCCATGCTCAACAATCCCGTGGGATATCCGAAGAAATAGGCTGAATGTCTATAATCTGAAAGGTCTTCCGTTGGGAGTCAAAATTTTTAAAATTTCGGAATGATTTCGTTCCAGAATTTTTGACGGAACGCATTATACGTATCTGCTGAAACAGGTTCCGGATAGGTCATTATCCATAAATCGACCCGTCCGGAACCGTCGTTATAGGAAGGATGCCAATGCTCGAAATTATTTTTCCGGAAACCTAAGCGCAGATAAAAATTTTCGCGGCGGCGGGTAATTTCATCCTCTGCCGGTTCTATTTCCAAAATGGCAGGTACATCGTTTTCTTTCATCCATTCCGAAAGGAACACGCTACCATGGCCTGCGGAACGGTATGCGGGATGAATGGCATAATGCTCGATGTAGCGTAAATCCTGACAACGCCACCACGTGAGGAAACCAAGCAAGCGGCCGTTTTCTTCCCACGCCTCTACATGATAAGCGGGTAAAGCCAATATTCTTTTTTGCTCTTCTATTTGCCGTTGTTCATTCAGTGGAAATGAAACGCTATAAATATTCCAAAAAGCAGGAAAAGCCGGATGAAGCGTGTTGTCAATTTTTAGTCGTTGCATGATAAAGTGCTGCCGGATTTGCCGGGTTCGCATGTTCGAATTACGCTGCAAAGATAGGATATAAAACGCCTCCGAAGATTTAAAAAATTTTTACATTTTTTTTTGCCTTTGCAGTGACGAACAATTTATTAAATTTTATTTCTTTGACTGGCGATTTCGTTAATAATTGTTATACGCACAGGCTTTCCATACATGTATCCGTAAATGCTTTTCCAGTAATTATAGCCTCTTTTTGGCATTACTATACATCAATAAAAGCGGCTCTTTCCATCAATTTACAAGCTTACTTTTGGTCTAAAATTTGCTTCGCTTACAGATAGCGTTTATGTTTATTGTTTTATTCGAAAATCTTAATACAAAGTGCTTATGAAAACAAAAATTTTATCTTTCTTGTCCATTGTGTTGCTGTTAACATCTTGTGGCGATTCAAAACACAAAATGACACCAAAACTGGCAAAGGACATCGCCAGAGAAGCCTATATCTATGCATTCCCTGCAGTGGAACACAATAAGGTAATTTGGAACATTTTGGACAACGACAAGATGGCGCCCAATCAATTTTCAGCCAATACAACATTATTCACTCCGGAACATACGGCGGTTGTATCGCCCAATAACGACACCTATTATGCAGATGCCATACTCGACATTCGCAACGAACCGGTAGTCGTTTCTATTCCGGCAATTGAAAAGCGTTATTTCAGCATCCAACTTTGCGATATTTTTACTAATTGCCCGGACTATATCAGTACGTTGGCCACCGGCGAAGGCCCCGGGAATTATTTGATTGCCCGCTCGGACTGGAACGGCGAAACGCCGCAAGGTATTGATAAAGTAATCAAGATACCGGCGACCATTGTCTTCGCGCTTGCCCGTACACAGGTTTTCGGCTCCGATGATAAAGAAGCCGGAATAATTTCCAAGAGCTACAAAGCCTTTCCACTCAGTCAATTCAGGGGGACACCCACCCCGGCAGGCAAAGCCTTCGTGTGGCCGTATAAGCCGTTCGACAGTCGGACGGGTAGCGTGGAAGATTTTTTCAAAACATTCAACATCATGTTACAATATCAAATATTGAATGATTACGATGATGTTATGATGGAGAAATTCGCCCATCTCGGATTGGGTGCGGGAAAAGAATTCAATCAATCGGCGTTCAAGCCTGATGTTTGGAAAGCTATTGAAGAAGGCGCCAACGAAGGAAAGAAAGAAATAGAAGCTAAAACAAAGTCGATAGGAAAAACGGTAAATAGCTGGAATTTGTCGCCCGAAGATGCCGGAAACTGGAGAGCCGATTACTTGACCAATGCCGCAGCGGCATGGAAATATATGTATCTGAATATCCCTCACGAAGCGATTTACCCGACTGCTAATGTGGACAACGCAGGTAATCCATTAACCGGCTCCAACAAATACACGATTACTTTTACCAAGCCGGAAATTCCGCAGGTAAAATTCTTCTGGTCGCTTACCATGTATAACAACAAGGGCTTTTTGGTAAGCAATCCGTTGAAGCGATACAACATCAAGAGTGTCGATAAGCTGGCTTACGGCAAAGACGGCTCCCTGACGTTGTACATTCAAAAAGAGAACCCCGGAAAAGCGAAGGAAAATAACTGGCTGCCCACGCCCGACGGACCATTCTACGTGATATTGCGTATGTACGGCCCATCGGAAGATGCTATCATTGGCAGAACATATATTCCGGCAATAGTTAAAACAAAATAAGCATTTACAACGCTCTATCCTAACAGGGACAGATGTAAAATCATTCAGATTTGAGAAATTTTTAAAATTTCTCAAATCTTTTTCAACGCTATCCTCACCACGGGCATCCTCCTCCCGACAAGTAGGGAAAAGCTCTCCGAAGAGCGAGAGCGGAGAGTTGAGATAAGCATATATTACTTTGGTATAATGTAATAACGCAACAATTAAAATATTTATCACATATGAAACGATTTTTTCTTTTAGCAGCCATTTCACTTTTTGCCAGCACAGCGTCGAGCGCCCAATCAAAGCCGCGGATTGACTCGTTGGCCGTGTACATACTGGACCGGGCAAGCGAAACCATGCAAAGCTTGGCGTCGTGCAGTTATACGGCGCTTACCACTTACGACACTTGGATGGACGGCGTCGGCTATATCAAACATTCATCGGAAGATAAAGTGTATTTTTTATTTCCGAATAAAATGAAAGTCAACATACAGGGCGACAGAGGAAGCCGGTCGCTGTTTTATGACGGAAAAAAATTCAGCTATTACTCTTTTAATCAAAACCGATATGCCGAACTGGATTTATCCCTTGATATCGTACAGACCGTCGATTCGATGAACCGCAAGTACGGCATCGAATTGCCTGCCGCTGATTTCTTTTATCCGTCGTTTACAGACGATATCCTTTCCACCGGCGGGAACCTTGTTTATCTGGGAATAGCCAGGGTTCGGAATCAATTATGCTATCACATTGCCGGAAATGACGTCAACGGCACTGTTTTTCAATTCTGGATTACACAGGACGATTTTTATCTTCCTGTCAAAATGGTTTTGACATACAAGGAAGATAACGGACAACCTCAATACGAAGCCATTTATTCGGACTGGGAAATCAACCCTTCTTTCCCGGCGAACATGTTTGACTTTGTGGCGCCTCCTGCTGCCAAAAAAATCAGGATGTCTGCGGAATTAGCCGGTTTAACCAACAAGAACAATAAAAAGTAAAAGTTATGAATACGATTATAAGATACAATATTCTATTTGCGCTCGCTGCAACGGCGTTGCTGTTTTTATCGCCAAACACTGCCCATGCGCAACGATTCCATCATCCGGCCGGAGCTTCTTACCACGGTTATCATACCAGCCCGTATTCAACTTATCTGCTGCCGCCACGTCCGCTACCGCCGCCGCACCCGATACCGCTGCCGCCACATCCGTATCCGTATCCGCACCCATACCCGTATCATCCATACCCGGCGCCATATCCTGTGCCTGTTTACCATTACCCGTATTATTATCATCCATTTGTTCCCTACTATTGGGGGCCGTATTGGCATCCGGTTGGTTTTGTAGTGGCTACGCTGACAATGACAGCGGTTATCATAACCGTGGATAATGTAACGTATAATTACGATAGCGGTGTATATTATATCAAAGAAGGCAATCAATATGAAGTTGTACCGGCCCCCATTGGCGCGGAAATTCCTTCTTTGCCGAATGGGTATATCAAGCTGTCGGTTTCCGGTACGACGTACTATTATTACGCCGGGATTTTTTATATTCCATCGGGGATTAACTACAAGGTTGTGGTGGCTCCTCCCGGCGCTGTAATTACTCAACTGCCCGAAGGAACGACCGAAGTAAGCGTCAACGGACAAAAGTATATGGTCTATAATGGTACGTATTATGAACCGATATTTCAAAACGGACAGGATGCTTATATTGTAGTTGAAACGAAATAAATCAACGTTCGCAACGAGTAATCCCGAGACAAAGGATAGCATCGGCATTACACCGGAAACAGATGGGTATAAAATAAAAATGCGTTGCAATTTTCTCCACCTGCAACGCATTTTATAATATATAAAAACATCCCTATAAAGCCGGGATTACTCTTGTTTTACAGTAACGTTTGCACTGTTCGCAAACGCTGTAACCCAGAATAGCGCCCAGCATAAAATCTTCTTCGGGAGAGAGTTTGTTCAACGGCTTGTTACAAAAATTGCTCAACACATCAATACAAACTTTCATCCCAAAAAAAATATTAATTTTTGAACTGTTTACCGGACAAATGAAATACGCCATTCCGTTAGCTTCCAATTTTGCCATTGCCAACTCGCAGCATTCGCGCTGCATCGTGCAAAGGGCCGCGCTACGGACACCTTTCTTGCATTCGTACAGCAAGTGGGAAAAAAGTTTCAGTTTATCCATAAACGCCGAATTAGTCACATTCCGTTTTCAATTTTTCCACCCAACGGTTGATTCGCTCATTGGTTTTGTCGGATTCGTTGTCTTCATCCAAAGGCAAGCCGCAAAAAGCGCCTTCTCTTTCGGCTTTCGAAGCATCGAAAGAATAATCAGAGCTATCGGTGCCTGTTCCGATGAGTGTGGCGCCGGCTTTTTCGGCAGCTTCGGCAATAATGCCCACTGCATCGCAAAAAGTGTCGGAGTAGGAAGAAGCATCGCCCGTGCCAAATACAGCCACTTTTTTACCCGATAAATTCGTGTTTTTAAATTTACCGATAAAGCCTTCCCAATCGTCTTGCAAATCGCCCACACCCCAAGTGGATGATCCGAGTATTAATACGTCGTAATTCAACATCTGTTCGAGTGTTGCTTTGGAAATGTCAAAAATATCGTTTTTGTCGATGCCCAATCCCTGAGCAATAGCCTCGGCAGCGCTTTGTGTGTTGCCCGTAGAAGAACCGTAGAATAAACCTTTTTTACTCATATCACTTTTTTTAGTTTTGAAATTTAATAAATCACTTCTGTTTAGTTAAACTTTTGATTGTTTTACAATGGCAAAATTAGAAAGCCTCAGCCTTCCGTACAATTGCCTATTGTAGGGATTTTTTGCCGCAAAATAATAATGTTCTAATAAGTTTTAGCGACCTCTTCCCGGAATCATTTACAGCTTCTTCCCGATATAAAACACATAACCATAATATGTTTTGTATTTACGATATAACGCCACTTCATAGCGCTCGGCGGCTATTAATTCGGCTGCCGCTTTGTTGCCTTCATATTTTCTCAGGAAAGCTCCTTCCATTTGGGGTTGCTGAGCGTAATAATAGGCTGTCCAACACGTTTCGGGGACGACAAAAGTGGCCACCGGAAGATAACCTGCTTTTTGCAGTTGAGCCACCTTATTCGGGATGGTACCCATTTCGGGATAGGCTTTATCCCAAAAGTTCTGAATTTCGGCAGGCCGCTCTTCGGTAAACCACGTGTTTTCTGTAATGGCAATATATCCGCCCTGTTTCAGAAATTTTCGCCACTCGTTGATTCCGCGTTCAAACCCAATGTTATAAATAGCGCCTTCCGTCCAAATCAAGTCTAATACCGACTCTTGAAACGGAAGATTTTCCATCGTACCGACAATGCCTTTCACTCTGTCGTGAATTTTTTTGTTTCGGGCGTTTTGGTTGAATCGATTGATAAAGTCGGGCCATACATCAATACCGGTAATTTCGCAAAGCGTGTTTTCGGCCAATACCATTGTTTGACCGCCTGTTCCGCAACCAATATCGGCAATTTTGGATTTATCTGTAAGGCCGTCTATAAAACTCAATGCCTTGAGCGTTATTGCGGGGCTTCCGGGGCCTTGCCGTTCGGTATTTGAGAAATATTCATAAATCATATTGATGTCTAAATCGTAAATGGTTTTAAATTCGTTGTCCATTTCTTTTTATTTTGTTGCATACATGAAAAGCAGACCAATGCTTTTGCCACTGTACACAGGTTAAAAACTAAAATTATAATAATAGAAAATTACTCTCGAAAAGAGTTATCCGAGAATAAACGAAAAGACAATCTGTACAAGGAATACAGATTGTTTACAGAACAATATCCGAATTATGTAACGTTGTTAACATGGTGTAAAGATACAGAAAATTTGGCTATGTAGGAAATTTACCGTTTAAACGGAAAAAGCAGTCACTTTTGTAACTGCTTTACTTTGAAGTGGTGCCACCAGGAAGTGAACGCTTTACGTATCACCATTGACAATCACCGACTTATCTTTTCTTTCATCGGAAAATCCACACGATTTAGCACACGGTTATTTCTCATCGTTTTGCCCGTGATTTAACACGATTGTTAGTGCAAAGGTAAGAAAGAATATTAAATCAATCCATCATTTGCCCGAAAAGTTGAAAACAATCAGTCTTTTTATTTCTATCATGCATCATAAATAGTGCATTTTAGAAATGGAAAAGAAATTTTTATGATGGTAAAATTTACGGCTGTTTAATTTCAATCTCCATTTCTATTATGCTGCAAATATTTCGCCTTTCCTTTGTTCCGAAACCGCCATTTCCGAAATGCACGTTTCGCATTGTTTAAAAAATCGCAATCGGATTTGAGCCGGAAAATAATTTCTTATCTGTTCAATCCGTATCATAGACCGTAAACCTTTAAGAGCAATTTTACCCTGTGAAAAAGGGCTTTGCTTTGGAACTTGTCGCAATAGTCCATCAGCAAATCTTTGTTCAAATCATCTTGCATGTAATCGTCATCCAAACGTAATTCCTCCAACTCCTGTTCGCTATCATAGAACGGGTAAAGGTACAATAAATCAAGCAACGCCTTTTCCGGTGTGGCAAACTGTATGGTGCGGTTGTCTGCCATTGGCTTTAACTCGTATCCGAACATCAGATTTTCCTTGATACTATGATAAGAGTATTCTCCAATACCATTGCTAAATGATGCAGTTTTCAACGATGATACACTAACAATTTGTACTACCGCTTCCGGTATCATTCCGTAAAATGCCAATGCCGTGTGCAAGCTAATGTAGGATGGCTGATAAATTCGATTGGCAAAGTAACGGGGATAATCTGGCTTCTTCTTATATTCGGTGAAGGTGAAATATCCTTGTCTCAACCGGATAAGATACCCTTTCTTAATCCATCGAGTAAGATTATTGCGGTCAAAATCTGGTTGCCATGCATATACCTGATAGATATTGAAGCATGCTAAATCGAATAGCTGATTCCTAAATTCCAGAAAGGTCATTTCT
>JAVBOD010000064.1:0-12365 GCA_031551045.1 Bacteroidales bacterium | reverse complement strand
AAATCGCAGGAGTCATATCTAAAGCAATCGATTGGTAGTCATTGCCTTAAAGGTACGAACTCTTGCGGTTTTTACCAAATAATTTCTAAATTATTTTGCTGTATATCAAATTGTTAAAGCTATTTTGAACGAAGTATTGTAAAAGGATAATATTGTTGGTATCTCTCCTGTTCCGACAAGCATTCTTTTATAGTCATCTTTATAGAAATCAGAGATAAATTTTATCAATGCTCTGCCATATCCTTTACCCTGACACTCTTTATATGTCGCGATATTTTTTAACTCACACGTTTCTTTATCTATTGGCACTACAACGCAGACGCTCTTTAAGTCATTGTCATATAATACAAACATGTCTCCATGTGTCAAATATTTGTCAATCATATTTTCTTGTTCGTCTGCTAATAACAGCAAGTCAAGAAACCGTTTTTTGTCGTTCGTAATCTTTTCTATTTTCATTTCTTATTTTCGTTTGAAATTGAATATTATTCTGCACTTTCGCGGCCTGACCGCCAACGTTCCTGCGACTGCTTGCGAGCGGGCTTGCGAACGACCAAACTATCCCACGAGACAAAATGTTGAAGCGGGTGATAAAAGCCAAATTACCCGATTTCGGCCCGCCTGCCGGCAGGCGGCATGTTAGGGCTTGTGCATTTCTGTCTGTCATTGTTGGCAAACTTTATTTCAGAAGTTTGCGATTCTCTACTTCGTACAATACTTTCATCTGCTGAATAGCAATATGATTCAATTTGCGTAATCGTTCTTTTTGCGAAAGTCCTTCGTTGATAAATACGGCATTCAAATTTTCCATGTTCGACAAGCATATCAATTCGTTAATAGTCGCATAATCGCGGATATTTCCTTTCAAGTCTGGATTTTCGTCTCTCCATTGCTTAGCCGTTTTTCCAAATAGTGCTATATTCAAGACATCGGCTTCACTTGCGTAAACGATATTTATTTGTTGTGATGTCAGTTCGGCAGGAATTAAGTTCTGACTTACGGCATGAGTATGGATATGGTAATTGATTTTGGCAAGTTCTCGTTTGGCAGTCCAACCAATCTGGTGTTGTTCCTGCTCTTTGAGTCGTTGGAATTCTTTCAGAAAATACAATTTAAATTCTATTGAAATCCATGAGGCAAATTCCAATGCGATATCTTTGTGGGCATATGTTCCTCCATAACGTCCCGATTTAGAGATAATTCCTATTGCATTTGTAGATTCTATCCATTTCTTTGGTGTTATTACAAAACTATTCAATCCTGCTTCTTTTCTAAACCCGTCGAAAATGACGGGTTTAAAGTTGGGGTTGTGTAAATATTCCCAAATTCCCAATAATTCAATTGTATTTCTATTTCGCAACCAGTTTTTTATAACATCATCTGTATGCTCTGCATTTTTGTATCGAGCAAGGTCTGTGATACAAATATAGTCTTCGTTGTTATATTGGACGATAGTCAAGTCAGTTTCTTTTACGGTAATTTTAGCCATGTATGTAAACTTTTAATTTCTACAAATTTATGATAAAAAATTCAACAATAAAAACGTATTTCGTTGAATTATTGCTTTTCCTCTGCATGAACCCTAACTTACTTATTGTCATCACCGAGTAGCGCCAGCCTTCGTATTTTAGGGATGATGGATGTGGTGTTGTATTACAATTTTCGAGTGTTTTATTTTACAGATCTTAATGTCGAATTATTGATTTGATAGTCATATGTGTAATCGATATTCCTTATCTCTGTAACTTGCCTGAACGGAACACGTTTACGCGGGCAACCCTGTGGATTTACTCAGTGTCCCTAATCGGTGCAATCTGCGGGTTTGGTTTTTTATCCTGATGTTTCCAGCGGCGGTGGCTCCATAAATATAATTCGGGGCGTTGGCGAATCATTTTTTCCAGCTCGGCATACCAGCGTTTGGTAATTTCCATTGGCGGCTCGTCCGCTGCATTCTCGGTTATCGGAACATATTCGTATTCGTAAACGAAACGTTTCGGCTGCGTTACTCTCAGAAAAACTACGGCGTGATTTAATTTTCTCGATATCTGTTCTACACCCATCAATACCGGCGTATCCTGTCCCATAAAAGTAATCCAATGTTCCAAATTATTCGTGGTGGGGCTTTGGTCGGCCACCATGAGCGTCATGGTTTTTATTTTTTGCTGTTGATATTTCAACAATGCGCGGTAAATTTCATTCATCGGATGCATTATTACACCGAACTTTGTACGGCAACGTTTTACCAAATCGTCCGTAAATTTATTCGATAAGGGGCTGTAGGTTGCAATGACGGAAAAACTGCAAACCAAGGGTGTCGTATTCGTGTATTCCCATGTGAAATAATGGCCGGCCACAAGGATAAAACTTTTTCCTTTGTTGCACAGCCTTTGTAGTACCTGTGGATTCTTATGAAAAACCAATTTGTTCAATATCGGCTCGCGGTTATACCGGATGCGTACCATCCCCAATAAATAATCGCAAAGTTGCACGTAAAATTTTCGGGCAATGCCGTTCCGTTCCTTTTGTGTTTTCTCGGGGAATGCTTTTTGTAAATTGTCCGACACTACTTTTTTACGATAGTGCACCACATACCAGTTCAAGGCCGCCAAGAAAGACGATAATCCTTTCAGCGCCCAAAGCGGCAGGTGCGCGATACACCAAAGCAGGGGGTGTAAAATGTATTTCATATTTTCGTTTTACTTGAGTAATTTTAATGCCTTTGTCATTCTGAGCGAAGCGAAGAATCTGTAATGATAAATATTTCATCTAACACATAGATTCTTTGCTTCGCTCAGAATGACAAACGTTACATTATCCGATAGCTAAAATCTGACATCCAAAATCCGATATCAGATTGCTTCGCTTAGCTCGCAATGACGAGCCTTTCCAGTGCCTACAGTACACTGCTCACGGCCTACGGTATCAATTTTCCATCAAATACGCTTTCATAAATCCGTTCAAATCGCCGTCGAGCACTGCTTGCGTGTCGCTCGTTTCGTAATCCGTACGATGGTCTTTTACCAATTTGTAAGGATGCAAAGTGTAGCTGCGAATCTGCGAACCCCATTCTATTTTCTTTTTCGAACCTTCAATTTCGGCTTCTTTTTCGCGGCGTTTGCGCAATTCCAGTTCGTATAAATGTGATTTCAAAATACGCAGGGCGTTCTGCCGGTTGTCCAACTGCGAGCGGGTTTCGGTGTTTTCTACCACAATACCGGTAGGAATATGCCGCACGCGCACGCCGGTTTCCACCTTGTTCACATTCTGCCCTCCGGCGCCGCTGGAGCGGAACGTGTCCCACTCCAAATCGCCGGCGTTGATTTCAATATTTATCGTGTCGTCCACCGCCGGAATTACAAATACCGACGAAAACGTAGTTTGCCGCTTTCCTTGCGCATTGAAGGGAGAGATGCGCACCAAGCGATGCACGCCGTTTTCCGCTTTCAGGAAACCATAGGCATAGTCGCCTTCAAATTCCACCGTCGCCGATTTGATGCCCGCTTCGTCGCCGTCGATCACATCATATACCGCCACTTTGTAGCCGTTGCGTTCGCCCCAGCGCACGTACATGCGCATAAGCATCTGGCTCCAGTCGTTGCTTTCGGTGCCGCCCGCGCCGGAATTGATTTTCAGGATAGCGCCCATTTTGTCGGCCTCGTCGCTGAGCATGTTGCGCATTTCCAATTCGTCCAGCAAATTCAATGTTTTGGCGTATTGCGCATCCAATTCGTTTTCGGAAGCGGGATCTTGTTTGGCAAAGTCGAGTAACACTTCCACGTCTTGCACCGCCTGTTCCACCGCGTGGTAGCCATTAAGCCACGACTTGATTCCGGCCACTTTTTTCAACTGCACTTCGGCCGCTTTCGGGTCGTCCCAAAAGCCGGCTTGCTGTGTTTTCTGTTCTTCTTCGTCTAATGCGATTAATTTATTGTCGATGTCAAAGGCACCTCCTCAACGTCTGTTCACGTTCTTGAAGGTTTTTAAGTTGTTCCGTCGTAATCATGATGTATATTTAATTTGGTTTCAAAGATACAAAATTTGTGCGATTTCTACATAGAAGGGTTTTCTGGGCATTTTATTATCTTTGCATATTAAATTTTGACATATGAAGAAGATTTTCTGCTTATTGTTTCTCTTGCTATTGACATGTACTCTCGGAAATGCTCAAACAAACAAGCTTCCGTTGACGCCGAAAGAGGCGGCGATTGAAAAAAACGGATTGGTCGATGTGAGCACTTTGGACGATGGGATTATGATACAGTTGGTATATACGACGCCCTATAATTTTATGGGAAAGGTGTTGTACAAAGATATTCGCCGCGCCTACCTGCAACCCGACGTAGCGCAAAAACTTCTGAAAGCATATAAAGCCTTGAAAAAAATACGCCCCGATTTAACGCTTATTGTGTACGATGCCGCCCGTCCGATTAGTGTACAGCGCGAAATGTGGGACATGGTAAAAGGCACCGAATGGGATTACTATGTGGCCAACCCCAACAAAGGCGGCGGGATGCACAACTTTGGCGCGGCGGTGGATTTAACGTTGATTGATGGCACGGGAAAAACGTTGGATATGGGTACGCCTTATGATTACTTCGGATTCGAAGCCAATACCGATAAGGAACAGGAATTGGTGAAAACCGGACGCATTACGCCGCGCGAATTGGAAAATCGCTTACTGCTCCGCAAAATAATGACCGACGCCGGTTTCCGCACCGTGAAAAGCGAGTGGTGGCATTTTAATTCCTGCACGCTGGACGAAGCGAAAAAGTTGTATAAAGTGATTGAATAAGCCCCCTTGAACGATGAGCGATGAATGCAAGATGTCGGATTTTGGATATTAGATATTTGCACATGCCCTTTGTCATTCTGAGTGAAGCGAAGAATCTGTATCGTAACGATGAGCGATGACGGTGAGGAGCGTGTCATTGTTTCGCAAAGCGGGAAAGCAGCCCAAAATAAAGAAAAACTAAAAAATGAAAGATATATGGATGCAAACGTGAAACAATATATTATCGGGAAACTCAGGGCTTGGGGATTTACCATCCTTTACCTCGTTGCGTGGTTTTTCGTGGCAGGCTTTGTTTCTATGCTCCTGTCCGCATTTCCTGTTTCTAGCGCGACCGGCAGCAATGTATCGTTACTCTTCTCCAGCGCTGCCATGTTGGCGGCAGCGATATTGGTAACATGGATTTTTTGCAAGTTTATTCATCATGAGACATTGGCTGATATAGGGCTGGGCTTCTTCACTGAGAGATGGAAAGATTTGTTGTCCGGAATGCTGTACGGCGTCGCTGCTGTCGCTATTGGTTTTAGCGTTTGTTATGCGGCGGGATTTATTGGTGTAAAAGAGATTCAATTTTCGACAACGATGCTGGTTTCTTTGGCCATGTTTATCCTTGTGGCGTTCAACGAAGAAATCATGTTCCGGGGCTATGTCTTGCGCCGCTTTATGTCGGGCTACAATAAATATGCGGCGCTCGTTATTTCTTCCATTTTATTTATGTTGATGCATGGTTTCAACGGGAATATCACTTTTCTCGGCTTGTTTAATATCTTTTTAGCGGGTGTGTTGTTGGGAATGTATTACATTCATCAACAAAATCTATGGTTTCCCATAGGTTTGCATTTCACATGGAATTTTTTCCAGGGGCCGGTCTTCGATTTTGCAGTAAGCGGCACGGAAACAAGCGGAGCAATTATAACGCAACAACCAACCTCTGGAGGAGATTGGTTGACAGGTGGCGCCTTCGGTTTCGAAGGGTCGCTGTTATGCACGTTGCTTGTTATTGTCATGATCGTCGCTGTGCACCTTCAATATCGTAAGAAAAATATTCCGGTCAATACTTACTAAAAAAGATTTGACAAATTTCCAAAATTTGTCAAATCTAAACTCGTAATACTTTAATTAATTCCTCCGGTTTCCGAGGAAAATCATAATGTAATAAACTAACTGCGCCAGCGAGCCCAAGGCGGCAATCACATACGTGTAAGCAGCCCATTTAAGTGCATCCACAGCGTATGTTTTGTTGGTATCCGACACGATTCCGGCACGATCCAGCCATTTCACGGCACGCACACTGGCATTGATTTCCACCGGAAGCGTTACCACGCTGAACAAGGTGGTAAGTGCAAACAATCCGATACCGACCAGCATCAGTTGCGGGAAACTTTGAATGAAGATAATCCCTGCCAACAATATCCATTGCATCCACATGGAGGCGAAGTTTACCACCGGCACTAATTTCGAACGGAACTGCAACATGGAATAAGCCGTGGCGTGTTGCACGGCATGCCCGCACTCATGAGCAGCCACGGCGGCGGCAGCAACGTTGCGGCCGGCATACACGGCTTGGCTTAAGGCCACTGTTTTAGTCGCCGGATTGTAATGGTCGGAGAGTATGCCGCTGGTCGAAGTCACTTTCACATCGAAAATACCGTTGTCGTGCAGCATTTTTTCTGCAACGTCTTTTCCACTCATGGTGAGTGGGACTTTGGAATACTTGGCAAATTTGTTTTTCAAACGCGCACTTACCAAAAAACTTAACAGGGCAAAAATGCCGAAAATAATGTAGGAACCGTAGTAGTATTCAGTCATCTCGTAATTGATTTATTTTATTATTTCATTAATTTATTTGCTTTTAAAAACTCTTTTTCAGACTCCCGGCTCTTTACTCATTTTCGTTATTGCGTCATACGCCGCCGAATAATCGTATCCGCGGCCGACGGCAAAGCGCAATAATTTCAACTTGCGGTCGGTGTCCGAAGCGGCTTTCAACGTCTTGTTTTTTTGGCTCAATATCTGTTCCAATTTATATTGGACTGCCATGTTGTCCATTTCGTTTAATGCCTCATTGATAAAAGAAGGTTTTATTTTTTTTAATAGCAACGCATTGCGTATTTTTAACAGACCCCAGCCCGACAGGTTGAATTTGTCATGCACAAAAGCGCGGGCATAACGCCGGTCGTCCACAAATTTTCCGGCTTGCAGTTGGCTTATAATCGCCTCGCTGTCCTTGGGTGAAATTTTCCACTCCAGCAATTTTTTCCGTACGTCGTCCGTGCATTTTTCGCGGCGGCTGCATAGTTGCTGTAAACGGGTCAACACCTGTTCCGGTATGATATTTGTGTGTTCTTTTTCCAACTATTTTAAATTTTGAGGTGCAATGTAGGAATTTTTTGCAGATGTTAAAAATTATGACTATATTTAAAACTTCAAATATATTTACTTTTACAATGGGCATAGAGCAATTTTTGTTAATAGGTTCTCTCTTATTATTTATGGCGCTGGTGGCCGGAAAAACGGGTTATCGTTTCGGTGTTCCCGCTCTGTTGCTGTTTTTGATAGTAGGGATGATTGCAGGGAATGACGGACTTGGTTTTATCAATTTCCAAAATACGACGGTTGCTCAGCACATAGGCGTGGTCGCTCTTACCTGTATTTTGTTTTCCGGTGGCATGGATACGCGCTACGATGAAATAAAGCCAATTGCGGGGCAGGGAATTGTTTTAGCTACCGTGGGAGTGTTACTCACAGCTTTGATTACGGGACTTTTTATTTATTACCTGACAAT
Source organism: Bacteroidales bacterium (assembly GCA_031551045.1). Lineage (GTDB taxonomy): Bacteria > Bacteroidota > Bacteroidia > Bacteroidales > UBA932 > JAVBOD01. The sequence continues at coordinate 4,791 of JAVBOD010000064.1, read as the reverse complement.
GTTCTTCTTTCCCTCGCTGACGTTGACTTTTTTGGAATCCATGCTGCTGGCATCTGTCATGTCGTCCACCGATTCGGCGTCGGTGTTTGCCATCCTGCGTTCCAAAGGCTTGGTGTTGCGTCACCGTTTGCGCCCCATGCTGGAGTTGGAGAGTGGGAGTAACGACCCGATGGCTTACATGCTTACCATTTCTTTAATTCAACTCATCCAAATGCAGGAAAGTAGTTGGGGATATGTAGCGTGGATGTTTTTTGTGCAGCTCGCCATCGGTGTAGTGGCCGGTTATCTTTTAGGCCGGTTTGCTATTTGGTTATTGAATAAAATCAATATCGATAACGACTCGCTATATCCGGTTTTGTTGATTGCCTGCATGTTCTTTATTTTTTCCGTGACATATTTCATCAAAGGGAATGGCTTCTTGGCTGTGTATATCGGAGGCCTGGTAATCGGCAACAGGCGTTTTGTACATAAACGAACGGTGAAAAAATTCTTCGACGGGTTAGCCTGGATGTTCCAAATCATCATGTTCCTTACGTTGGGTTTGCTGGTAAATCCTAAAGAATTATTACCTATTACCGGCGTTGGTTTGTTGATAGGGATTTTTATGATTGTGTTTTCGCGCCCCTTGGCGGTGTTTGCCAGTTTGCTGCCTTTCCGGATGATGGCATTCAAAGACCGCGTGTATGTTTCATGGGTTGGTTTGCGTGGTGCGGTGCCTATTATTTTCGCCACTTATCCGCTCATTGCTAATGTTCCGCACGCGAGGATAATGTTCAATATCGTATTCTTCATTACCATTGTTTCGTTACTGGTACAAGGAACTACAGTGCCGACAGTCGCCAAATGGCTGGGATTGACGAAGCCGAATATAAGAGTACAAAAGTTGAAAGATTTCGATGTGGAGTTTCCCGAAGAAATTAAATCGTCGATGATAGAAATTGCTGTTACGGCGAAAATGTTGGAGCACGGGCATCGCCTGATGGACCTTCCGCTTCCCGAGAAAACATTGGCTGTTATGGCGAAACGGCATCACAATTATTTTGTTCCGAAAGGAAATACCGAAATAAAAGAAGACGACAAGTTACTGCTTATTTCCGACGACGAATGCAGCCTCGACGAGACTTATCAAAAGTTGGGAATTGAACCTCCAAAATTTTAATGGAAAAAATTTACAATATTTGCATCGCAATCACCGCGCAGGCTTCAGCATCGGCTAAGGCGTGGTGGTGGTTGGTTAAGTCGAAGCCGCAATAGGCGGAAACCGTGTGTAGTTTGTGATTGGGCAACTGAGGATGTTGCTTTCGCGAAGCACGGCAGGTGCAATAAAATTTATAACCGGGGTAAGGCATTTCATACAGCGCATGCACGGCTTTCAGGCAACCTTCATCGAAAGGGCTGTTGTGTGCCACTAACGGAAGATGCGCAATGCGCCAAGCAATCTCGTTCCACACTGCCGGAAAATCGTTGGCGTCGTTGGTGTCGGGCAAGCTTAGCCCGTGCACGCGGGTGTTCCAATACGTATAAAAATTAGGCCGTGGACGAATCAGGCGGTAAAATTTTTCTACGATTATCCCGTTTTCTACAATCACTACCCCGATGCTGCAAACGCTGCTGGGGTATTGGTTGGCTGTTTCGAAATCGATAGCGGCAAAATGGGTCATGATATTTTCTCCGCTTTTACCATCCGGTCTTTTCCGTTGATATCCTTGCGTAACGACACATTTTTAAAACCGGCGGCTTCAAATAATTTTACCGTTTCTTTTCCAAACGCTTCATTAATTTCTACTAAAATACAACCGCCGGGCAAAAGCGTTTGTTGTGCAAGAACGGTAAGGGCTTGGTAGAATAGCAACGGGTCGTCATCGTCCACAAACAGGGCTTGCTCCGGTTCGAAATCCAATACGTTCTTATGCATGGCTTCTTGTTCGGAATAGCGTATATACGGCGGATTGCTGATGATGAACGAATAGCGGGAATCGGCGTCAATTATTCGATGCAATATATCGCACTCAAAAAAACGTATAGACACATGATTCTTTTTAGCATTACGATGTGCGACAACCAGCGCTTCTTTCGAGATGTCGCAGGCCGAAACCATCGCTTGCGGAAATTGTGCAGCCAACGCCACTGCAATGCATCCGCTACCGGTGCAGGCATCCAGCATCGTTATATTTTCTTTTTTATTCAATATCTCAACAGCCCATTGTACCAATTCTTCGGTTTCCGGACGCGGAATCAACACATGCTCATTGACTTCGAACGGCAAATTAAAAAACTGCGTTTCGCCCGTTACATATTGCAACGGCTTTCCGGAGCTCAATTGCTGTAATGCGTCGTTTAGCGTCACGGATATCGTTTCATCAAGTATCGTGTCGGGGAAAGCATGAATTTGCGCGGATGAAAAATGTCCGTAATGTTGTAATAATACACGAATCATGGCACGTATCTCTTGCTCGGGATATAAGTGCTGTAACTGGAGAATAGCCTGTTGCGTATAAACTGCAATGTTCATTTTTAATGAAAATTCAATAAGCAAAAGTAATGAAAAACATCGTAAAAGTAAAAAAAGACAGAAACCGCAAAGGCGCCAGTAATTTACGAGAAAACCGCAAAACCGTAAATAGAATGATTTTCTTTGTGAACTTTGCGGTTTATTCGACACAAGGTTAATATTTCTTCGACCGTTGTTTTTGTTTGAAAAAATCGTTAATTTTGCTGTTCATTACCATTAGGGTTGATTTTATGAAAAAGCTCCTAAGCCGGATTCCTAATAAGATGATTCTTCCGTTTTTCATTGCGGGAGGATTGTTGGCCGGTTTGGGCGCTTACACGGTGTATATGTCAAGGGCGCATTCCTACTTGTCCGACGAGCCCTCGGCCTGCGTGAATTGCCATATCATGTCGCCTTACTACCAATCGTGGAACCACAGCTCGCACGCCCGCTGGACAAATTGTAACGACTGTCACGTGCCGCACAATAACGTTTTTGCAAAATACGCTTTTAAAGCCATGGATGGCTTATATCACTCGGCCGTTTTTACGGTAAAGGGAGAGCCGCAGGTCATTCGTCCCCGCGAGGCAAGCAACAATGTGATTATGGAAAACTGTATCCGCTGCCATACGCAATTGAATACCGATTTTGTGAAAACAGGAATGATTACTTATACCGAAGCGAAAAACGGAGAAGGAAAGGCTTGCTGGGATTGCCATGCACAAGTCCCGCATACTAAAATCAGCAACTTGGGTTCTTCGCCGAATGCCCTTGTGCCCTTGCCCGAATCGCCTGTTCCCGATTGGTTAAAGAAAGTAATGAAAGAAAGACAACCATAAAACCTGAAAAATTATGTTTGGAAAATTAACCGAAGCCATCAAACGTAAACCCATTATCGGATGGGGAATATTTGCCGCTGTCATGGCGGTCGTATTTGTGTTGGGACTTTTGGCCGCTTCTATTACCGAGCGGCGTGCCGAGATAGCCACATTGTTCGGCAATAAAAAGATAGCTATTACCGGCATTGAATCGCGTAATGAACGTTGGGGCGAAAACTATCCGCGCGAATACAATACGTGGAAAAAGACGGCCGATATGGATTTTCGCAGCAAGCACTTGGGAAATATGCCGGAAGATGTGTTGGCTGCCCGTCCCGAAATGGTGGTGCTTTGGGCCGGATACGCTTTTGCGCAGGATTATTCGGCGCCGCGCGGACACATGCATGCGTTGGAGGATATACGTTCCACATTGCGCACCGGTTGCCCCGACTCCACTACGAAAGACATGCAGCCCGGCACCTGCTGGACGTGCAAAAGCCCCGATGTTCCGCGCATGATGCATGAAGTGGGTATCGAAACGTTCTACAAAGCGCCGTGGAGCGCGTGGGGCGGGCAAATTGCCAACCCTATTGGTTGTGCCGATTGCCACGACCCGCAAACGATGAACCTTACTATTACCCGCCCGGGGCTGATTGAAGCCCTCGAACGCCAAGGACGGAATATTGCCGACGCCACGCCGCAGGAAATGCGTTCGCTCGTGTGCGCGCAATGCCACGTAGAATATTTTTTCAAAGGCGACGGAAAGTATCTTACATTTCCGTGGGACGGCGGCATGACGGTGGAAGCGATGGAAAAATATTACGATGAATCCGACTATAAAGACTGGACGCACGCCGTAAGCCGTGCGCCTATGTTGAAAGCGCAACACCCCGATTACGAATTATTCCTGTTAGGGCCGCACGCCCAGCGCGGCTTGGCTTGCGCCGATTGTCACATGCCCTATGTTTCGGAAGGAGGCATCAAATATTCCAACCACCAAGTGATGAGTCCGCTGAAAAACATTGCCAGCACTTGCCAAACTTGTCATCGCGACGAAGAAGAAAAACTACGTAATTACGTTTACCAATACCAAGATAAGGCGCTGGAAATTCGCGACCGTGTGGAAAAAGAATTATCGAAAGCCCATATTTTAGCCAAAGCGGCATGGGATAAAGGTGCGTCGGAAAAAGAAATGAACTCCGTGCTGAAACTGCTCCGCCAGGCGCAATGGCGCTGGGATTTTGCGGTGGCTTCACATGGCGCTTCGTTCCACGCTCCCGTCGAAACACAACGCATTTTGGCGCATAGCCTCGATAAATCGTTGCTGGCACAACTGGAAGTTCAAAAAGTACTTTTTGCTCATGGCGTTACGGATGTGTCACTGCCCGATATTTCCACCAAAGAAAAAGCGCAGGCATACATCGGTTTGGATATGAAAACCATCAAAGAGAAAAAAGCGCAATGGATGGAAAGGGTGGTACC
>JAVBOD010000004.1:0-11481 GCA_031551045.1 Bacteroidales bacterium | reverse complement strand
CGAAGTACGAAGGAGCTATCGGTACGGCCATCGCCAAAGTGTTCGACTTGACGGTTGCCGCAACAGGCTTGGCCGGCAAACGGTTGAAGCAACTGGAAATTCCGTATCAAAGCTCCACTACGCACGGCAACTCGCACGCGGGCTATTATCCGGATGCGTTGCCACTCACCATTAAATTGACGTTTGACCCGGCAAACGGGAAGCTTTTCGGAGTACAGTGCGTAGGCTACGACGGCGTGGACAAGCGTATCGATCAGGCTGCGCTTATTATCAAACAAGGCGGGACGATTTATGATTTGATAAAAATAGAACATGCGTATGCACCGCCGTATTCCTCGGCAAAAGACCCCTTGGCTATAGCCGGTTATGTAGCCGCCAATATTCTCGACGGAAGTATGCCGGCCGTTTCGTGGCGCCAATTGCAGTCCGCCGAACGCGGGAAAGCCGTGATTATTGACGTCCGCACCAAAGAGGAATTTATGCACGGTTCCATTCCGGGCGCCATTAATATTCCGGTGGACGACCTTCGTTCGCGCTTAAACGAATTGCCGAAAGACAGGCCTATTTATGCCTATTGTGCCGTCGGCTTACGCGGATATCTTGCTTTGAAAATTCTGGCGGGAAACGGGTATAAAAACATCAAAAATCTGTCGGGCGGATACCGTACCTATTCAACCGCCACGACGCTTGTGAACTAACGGATATTTTTCTATGGAAGAAACATTATGTAAAATTCGCGACATTTACCGCGCCATTGCCCAATACGAACTATCGTTCGAGCAAGCATACGGGCTTTGCCTTAACGAAGGCATGGCGCTTTGTTCCTTGTCGAAAACCGAGCGGCTGAGTTCGGGAGAAATAGCGGCTTTGCTGGGTTTGACAAGCTCCAACGCATCGAAAGTTATTTGTTCGATAGAAGAAAAAGGATTGGTGCAACGTATGCACGGCCATGAAGATAAACGGCAAATGTATTTTTCGCTTACGCCGGAAGGAAAATTACTGATGAAGAAAATTAAAAAAACGAGCATTAAGCCGCCGGAGCTATTGAGGGCGATAGTTAAAGAAAACTGACGGAATGTTTTATATCGCTCCGTTAGAAACGCGCAGATAAAAAAAGAGGGAAATATTTGTTCTTTTAAAAGAAAACATATTCTTTTGTAGTGTTAAAACAATTAAACAAAAAATACTATGAAAAAACTTTTAGTTATGACAGCTGCTTTCCTACTGACGACTATAGCAGCCATTGCCCAACCTTCTTTAAGTAAAGGCGACTTCCTTGTAAGCACTCGCATTACCGGCGCCGACTTATCAATTGCCGATGGCAATGTTTCCTTTGGCTTAGGCGCCCGCGCCGGCTGTTTCATAGCCAACGATTTTGCCATAATGGGCGGATTAGGAATGGACTTTGCAAAAGACTACAGCCGCTTCAGTATAGACCTCGGCGCCCGTTACTACATAGCCCACAAGGATAACGGAAGTTTTTTTGCCGGAGCTTTATTGGGCATGGAGAAGCAGAAAGATATAGATTCTGCTTTTGCTTTGACATTGGAAGGCGGCTATAGCATTTTCATCCACGACCATGTAGCGCTCGACCCCATGTTGTCGCTTTGGATTCCTTTCTCCAAAGGATACGATGTAAGATGTACATTGGGTTTAGGCTTCACCATTTTCTTCTAAAAAAACATCCGCCCCCGGCGGGAAAAAGGACGGGAGCTTTTTGTTGAAAGCTCCCGTCCTTTTTAATTTTCGGATAGAATAGAAGGATGCATTCCTAGGGAATGCATGGTTGTCGTGTACACTATGTTTTCTACCAAGCGATAATCCCTACGGGATAGTAGCTATTAGATACCGGATTGTGGATATTGATAAGCTTGAAATTATGAACGATAAAACAATGCCGTAGGCATTATCGCTTGGTAGCAATAAAGGCGCTCTAACGGGATGCCGGTTGTGTTCTTCAATTGTTTATGCTACCGGGCGATAATCCCTCCGGGATTTTATTGAACTATTATTCATGCCTCGGCTTAATTTAAAAACAAAAAACCCGCCGGTTGGCGGGTTTTGTAATGCTATGTATTAATGAAATTAGAATTTGTACACAATACCCGCCTGCATTGCAGTAACATTATAGCCGAATTCGGCATTAACCCCGAAATTAGGCGTAAAGAAATAAGAAGCGCCCACAAAAAAACCAAAATAAAAATGTGTGGTATTAGAACTTCCAGAAGCTAAACCTGACAGATTTGTCGAGAAAAATTGAAATGCCGGCCCTATTGAGAAACCTCCGTAAGTATCAAGTCCTTCTACATTCCAGCCATGGTGCCAAGCGCTACGAGCTGCCACAGAAAACTGATTTACACTGGCTGAATAGCCCATAGCGCTCTCTGAGTTATTAGCCCAACCTAATTCTCCACCTAACGTAATAACGCCCGGGCCTGCTTCCCACATACCGTGTTCCAAAGCAGCTTTAATTCCAAAGCCTGTTCCGCCACCAGCTCCATAGAAGTTTCCGAGGCCAAGGCCGGCATTAACAGTCCATGCGCCTATTTCCATCGGTTCAATGGGTTTTTGTGCGTTGGCGGTGTTGGTAGCAGTCACAAAAAGTAAGGCTACTACAAAAAATAATAATTTTTTCATAAAGGTTGTTTTAGTTTATAATTGTTTTAAAATTGAATTGCTACTTGTAAGGTTTCTATCGCCTATTATTTTTTTCGGTACAAAAATAATAATTTTTTTATAATGGCTTCTTATGTCTTCTTTTCGTTAATGCAACATTTGTTGTTTCGGTATAGTATTTATCCCGATGCTTTGCAACATATTTTTGAGGGCGTGCACATTCCCGCTCGAGAAAAAGGCATGCCGGGCCGTAGCGCCGGAAATATTTAACAGTTGATATTCGTTTAATAGAAATTGCACCCGCTTGGCAACCGCCGGCGCCGGATCTAAGATTGTTACGCGGTTGCCGGTAATGGTTTTGATAGCCGGAATTAAAAACGGGTAATGCGTGCAGCCCAGCACCAAATGGTCCATGCCGGCTTCCAGCATCGGGCCTATATATTTTTTCAGCAATTTTACGGCTTCCAGGCTATCGGTTTTTCCGGCCTCCACCAGTTCTACCAAACCATCGCCGGGCTGTTCTATGATTTTTACGTTTGCCGCAAAACGCTCCGAGGTTTCGTGGTACAAACGCCCCTTAAACGTACCAAGGGTAGCCAACACTCCCACGACGCCGGTGGCCGAATGCAACGCGGCCGGTTTCACCGCCGGCTCCATGCCTACGAAAGGTACATCGTATTTTTTGCGTAAATGATCGATAGCGGCAGCCGTTGCTGTGTTGCAAGCCACCACCATGAGTTTGCATTGTTTAGCGAGCAAGAAATCGGTAATATGTTCGCACCGCGCAATAATAGCTTCCGGCGGTTTGGCGCCATAGGGGCAAAAAGCGCTGTCGGCATAATAGATGCTGTGCTCGTGAGGCAGCAGCGTTGCCATCTCGCGCCACACCGAGAGGCCGCCTACGCCGGAATCGAACATTCCAATGGGGTTATTGCTATTTGCGTTTACAGACATTTTTTAATACCTAAGGGGGCTGTTTAAAAAGCATTTTTCTTTAGTGTTTACCCCCTGGGTGGACGCAGCAATACAGCACTTTGCACAAGTCCCCTTTAGGGGATTTAGGGGTAAATACGACTTTTTTGTAAATATTCATTGAAACGTATTAAAAAAGCCGCCTTTACAGTAAAAGCGGCTATGTTTCGATGGGTTGTATATTACTGTTGCGGTTGCGCTACCGGTAGTTTTTTATCGGCCGGGATGCTCAATGCTTTTTTCAGCACACTCATTAAATCCGTGCTTTGATCGGTATTGAAATACGGAATGGCGCCGGTGCTTACGTCAAAAACATAGGTAAAACCTTGTTCTTTCCCGATTTTAGTAATGGTGGCGTTCACTTTTTCGATGACCGGGCGCATCAATGTTTGTTGCATATTCCGGAAATCTGTTTCGGCAGTTTGCTGAAACTCCTGTACACGTTGGGTCATCTCATTGATTTCACGTTGCTTTTGTTCCAAAATAGCAGCTGTCCAAGTATTTAGATTTTTTTGGTAACTGGCATATTTCGCTTGCAACTCTGTTTGTGCCGTTTGTATCTCTTCTTCCAGGCTTTTGCCGTATGCATTCAACTTCACCATGGCCGAATCGTAATCCGGTGTCAAAAGCGTCAATTCCTGCAAGTTTATATGCCCGAATTTAAATGTTTGAGCAGAGGCAGCGCTACATACCATTGCTAATAAAGCAACCGCAAATAATTTTACTGAGTTTTTCATATATTATTAAATCTGATTAATTGTTACAAAGATAATTGTTTAATTCCGATATCCCAATTTTTCCAACACTTTGTCGCTCAAGTCGTAGCGGGGATTTGTATAAATCATTGAAGGGTTTGATGTTACATCAAAAATGATAGCATATCCGCCTTCATCGGAAAGGGTTTTGATAGCCGTATAAACCTGATCCTGTATAGGTTTCATCAATTCTTCCCTTTTCGCCGCCAAGGAGCCTTCGGGGCCAAAATATTTCTTTTGCAGTTCTTTAGCATCCTTTTCTTTAGTAATGATCTCGCTTTCGCGGCGTTGGCGCATGTCATCCGTCAGTAATACTTTTTCGGCTTGATACGTTTTATACAAGTTGTCTGCTTTTTGATAAAGCGCTTCCACTTCTTTTTGATATTGTTCGGCTAATTTTTCCACTTGCCCGTCGGCGGTTTTATAAGCCGGAATTTTGTTCAGTATATATTCCGTATTCACGTAGGCAAATTTCTGAGCGGCGGCAAAAGTATAGGTGCCGGTTATTAAAACAAGTAATAAAAATAACTTTTTCATGTTTGTATTTTTAAAATTTAACATCTTTAAATTATTGAATGTCGAATCTACATAGGCATCCCGAAAGTAAAGTGCAACTGGCTTCCGTTGGCTTTACCTTTGTAGGTGGGTACGTCGTCGAAACCATAACCCCAGTCAAGGCCCAATATACCGACAACGGGGAGCATCACACGTACGCCGACACCGGCCGAACGTTTGATAGCAAACGGATTGAAGTTCTTAATATCGGACCACGCATTGCCTCCTTCAAAGAACAAATAGGCAAAAATTTGAGTTTGTCCCTGTAAAATAATCGGATGCCTGATTTCAAACGAGAATTTATCGTACACGTGCCCCGTATAGGCGCCGGTAACAGGGTCGCGGGGCGTGATGGACGAATTCAAATAGCCGCGCAATCCGATGGTTTCCTGTCCGTAGTAATTAAAGCCCGACATGCCGTCGCCGCCCAATATAAAGCCTTCGAAAGGAGAGTATCCCAGGTTGCGGTTGTAGTAGCCGAGATAACCGAACTGCGCGCGCATCATGAGCACTAAGTCGCCCACCACATTGGTAAATAAAACTCCTTTAAAATTCCATTTGTGGTATTCAATCCATTTGTATTTTTCGCTGGGATCCATCGTTGCATAATCAACATCGCCGCGGAATAAGGAATACGGAGGTGTGAGCTGCACGCTGAATGAAAAGTCCGAACCTCTCCGCGGATACACCGGCTGGTCGGTAGAGTTTCTGCCCAACGCAATGCGGTAGCTAAAGTTATGGGAAGTGCCGTTGTCGAAGCTAAAATAGCCATACCAATCTTTCAACACATAACGTTGCAAACTTATTTCGTTATACAACGTGAAATAGTTGTCGGGCCATTTCAGGCGATTGCCGATACCCACGGCAAAACCGGTTGTGTGCATCCAGCTGGTGGCCGTTTGGGTAATCCAGTTGGCATTGGTTTGGCGGGTAAAATAGGCCGATACCGACAGAGATATAGGCTTCTTCCCTCCTAACCAAGGTTCCATGAAATTCGCCGAAAAAGCGGTATAATACTGGCCGTTGGTTTGAAATTTCAACGCCAATGACTGGGCGTCGCCACTGGGAACAGGGCGCCATGCTTTAGGATCGAAAATACGGCGTATCGAGAAATTGGCAAACCGCACACCCACGCTTCCCACAAACGTATTACCTCCCCATCCTCCGGAGAGTTCGAATTGGTCGTTCGCTTTTTCTTCCACATTAAATTCGAGGTTCACCGTTTCGTCCTTTTCATTAGGAATCATTTTCCAGCCCTCTCCCTGCTTCGTAAGCTTCTCAGCATCGTAGTTGTTAGAAGACGACAAGCCGATAAGCGAGCGTTCAAAAGCTGTTTTGCTGAATAAGTAACCGGGGCGCGTATAGAGTTCACGGCGGATAACCCGTTCATTCGTTTTCGTATTACCGTTGATAATAATTTGGCTGAAAGTGGCCGGCTTTCCTTCGAAAATACGCATTTCGAGGTCAATGGAATCTTTGTCGATATTTACTTCCGTGGGCATCACGTTGAAGAATAAATATCCTTGGTCCATGTATTGAGTAGAGATAGAACCCTGGTCCTGATGAAGCATTTTATCCATTAACACCACATCATATATGTCCCCCTTTTTAATGTTCAGCACACGGTCCAATGCTTCCGAGGGAAATAGCGTATTTCCCACCCAGGTAATATTCCGGAAGTAATATTTTTGTCCTTCTTCTACGGTAAGTTTAATTCCTAAGCGCTTGTGATTAATAGGATAAATAGAATCTTTTAAAATAACGGCATCACGAAAACCTTTTTCATTGTAATATGTAATGATATTCTCTTTATCGGTTTCGTATTCTTTTTCTTTAAATTTTTTGCTATTGAAAATTGTTTTTAACGAAAGTTGTTTCGTTTTTTTCATTTGCTTGCGTAGCTTATTGGAAGAAACTTCTTTATTACCAATAAATTTGATTTCCTTGATTTTTACTTTTGCGTTTTTATGAACGTCAAAGATTACTTGTACGGCATTTTTTACAATCGTATCATTCGTTTGAATAATATCCACTTCCGTATTCAAATAGCCCTTTTCTGCAAAAAACTTCTTGATAATATCGATGGATGTATTCACCACATAATCGGACAAAGCGCCGCCCGGACGCAATTTCAACCGGTCTCGCAAATCATCGCGGTCTCCCTTTTTTATTCCTTTAAAATCCCATTTCGAAACACGCGGGCGCTCTTCCAAATGGATATTCAAATACGCTTTATCGCCGACTTTCGTTCCGGTTACTTCGACATTGGAGAAATAACGTTGTGCCCACAATTTTTTGATAACTTGCGAAATTTCATCGCCGGGAATCATAATTGTGTCGCCAATCGTTAAACCCGAAATGGATAAAATCTGATCTACATTAAGATATTTCACGCCGGAAATCGTTACGTCGGCAATTACATATTCTTGCGGTTTGTTATAATCAATGTGCAATTTTTCCCTTTTTACGGAATCCTGCGGGTTATGCTGTGACGAAGAAGTTGTTACATCGCTGTTTTCTACAGTGGTTGTATCGGTTTGCGCGTAAGTAGCTATATTCACTACTGTAAACAGTGTGCACAATAGTATGCTCAATTCTTTTTGTTTCACCTTTGTAAGCAGTCTGTGTAAGTTTTTCATGTACTTCTTCTAATGTATGTTTAAAGGATGGGATGCAAATGTACGTTTTTTTTCGAATTTTTTATATCATTCTTTGGGCGCTATTTGTTCGCTGGTTTTGCCGAACCGGCGTTCGCGGCTATAGTAGTATTTTAAAGCTTCCGTAAAATGTTCCCTGCGAAAATCCGGCCACAATAAATCTGTAAAATATAATTCCGTGTAGGCTAATTGCCACAATAAAAAATTACTGATGCGCTGCTCTCCGCCTGTGCGAATTAATAAATCAGGCTCCGGAATACCGGCTGTGCTAAGATAGTTCTCAAAACAGGCATTATCGAGCGATGTCGGATTTAATTCCCCTTTCGCCATGGCTTCCGCAATTTTTTTAGCAGCCTCCACGATATCCCAGCGGCCGCTATAACTAAGCGCCAAAATTACATCTACTAATTTCCCGCCAGCAGTGATATTCATACATTCCTGCAATTTCCCCCTTGTTTTTGAAGGTAACGCAGCAATATTTCCAATGCAGCGAAGGCGCACGCCATTTTTACACAATCGCGGTGTTTCTTTTTCTACAGCATCTATCAATAGTTGCATCAAACTGTTAACCTCTTCCTGAGGGCGGTTCCAATTTTCTTCCGAGAATGCATACAGCGTGAGGTATTTTACGCCGGCCTCTCCTGCTGCTTCAATAGCTGCCCGCACCGCTTCCACTGCACTTCTATGCCCGAACGAACGTATCATGCCTCTGCGTTTAGCCCATCGCCCATTGCCATCCATAATAATAGCCACGTGTGCCGGGGTATTTTGTACAGCCTTTTGCATACTTCCCTTTAGAATTTCTATCGCATATTTTCCGCCATTGCCGAACGTTTCTTCTTGGTGGGGTAAGCCGCACAAGAACGCCGCTCGGGGATACGGTAAGTTAACGTAACACCCACATTACACAACCAGTCCGTATTGAGCAACGATGTTCCTGCCGGAGTCGGGTCGTTATAATTATCCATATCGTCCACAAATGTTTTGCGGATAGTCCACTCTACCCCTATCGTATAGCGTTTTGCAACGACGTATTTGACTCCCACTCCGATAGGAATGGAAAAATATTGCCGGGTTACATTCGATTTATCATTTTGCAAAGGCGAGGCATAATTATTATCAGGGAAACGCAAAATATAGCCCATCCCTATTAAGATAAAAGGAGATAAACGCTGTTGCTTTTTATGTATATGAACGACATCCAAGGGAGTAAAACCGATTTCCCCCATCACATCGATAAATAATACCGGACAATCGAATTTCCAGCGATTTCCGGTCGGATCGGGCAAAGCATCTTGCGCATGCGTAGCATCTCCGCGCACATGCCCGTACGACGCTTGTGCCCGAAGAGCATGCTGAGTATTAAAATGAAACCGGTACATTAATCCGCCGTAATAGGAGGGTTGTAGCAAGGGTATAAACCGCTCATTGAAATCTCCCATATAGTACGTTGCCCCTCCGGTGATGCCTACATCGTGCCGGTAAAGCTTGAAATAACAATCAGGGGATCTTTGTGCAGATGCGAAGAACGAAACCGCCAACAAAGAAAAGCAGATTACTATTTTTTTTAGGTTTTGCAGCATATTTCTACAAGATTATTAGTTAGACAAATTCTTTTTTAAAAAGTTTAATTACGTTTATCGGTTCCCCATGCCAACTTTTCATGTAAGGTAGCAAAGAAGCTGTTACCGTGCAAACGGATAAACCGGAGTGCAAACGGCGCTTTTTGTGCAATTACTCGACTGCCGGACGGGATTTCTATTTCTTGGTTGTCAATCGTAAAAAATGCCTTCCCTTTGCGTGCCGACACAGACAATTCCAACACTGAATTATCGGGAATTACCAACGGCCTTACGTTCAGGTTATGGGGCGAAATCGGCGCAATGATAAAATTATTGGCATTCGGCATCACAATCGGCCCTCCCACGCTCATGGCATAAGCGGTAGAACCGGTAGGAGTCGCCACTAATAATCCATCCGACCAGTACGTAGGAAGCTCTTCACTATTCACTTTTACCCGCACGCCAATCATGGCCGGGTGATGGCGTTGTATGCCTATCTCATTCAAAGCATAAGGGTAGATATGCTTCGGTAAGATATCCGACTCGACCTGTAACAAGGCTCTTTCTTCGAGCATATAATTTCTTTCGACAATAGCACGTACGGAGTCTTTAATATCGCTATACGACACGTTCGCCAAAAAGCCCAGCTTCCCCAAATTAATGCCCACCGTGGGAATGCCCGAATCACGAATAAGCGCCATACTCTCCAGGAATGTTCCATCGCCGCCGATGTTAAAAAAACAAGCTGTATCTTTCGGCAATGTGTTATCATTCGAAAAAGAACGCACTTCCGGAAGTGTCATTTGCAGCTCGCTCCGAAGAAATCGTAAAAAAGGCTCATAGACGAATAAGGTAGTTTTACAGGCGGCCAACGCTTCCATCAGTTGCTCAACAAAAGGCAGGCAATCGCTACTAAATTTTCGTCCGTGAAGGGCTATATTCATGTATAAAATCTTACTTACTCCGTTATAAACTTCAAATATACGAAAAAATAATAGATTAACGTTTTTTGGGCTAAATTTATAAAATACACCATTGGGCTGATAACCCTCGAATTTCATCTTCCGGTTATCAGCCTTTACAGGATGTGAAATTAAGAAGCTATTAGTCGCGGTACTGTTTGAACACGGCCCTTACGGGCTGCACCAGGCGTTCTATCAGGCGGCGGTTGTCGGTAATAATTTCGGCCGTTCCCTGCATTTCCTGCGTAAAAGTGAGGGCGATGCCATAGTTCGTTTTGAGCGGAGAAGGAAGTTTTACTTCCACAATATGTTGCTTTTCCTGATTAATGGTAACCGGCACCGCCGAGATATTTTCGATTTTCACGCGTATCATCCCGTACTCCATAAACGGGAAATTATCCAGCTTAATATTTACGTCTTGTCCGTTTTTTACTTTCCCGGCGCCTTTCACCGGAAGGTATATTTTCCCGACGATTTGCGTATCATCATGTGACACCACCGTTAGCAGCGTTTCGCCGGCCGGAACGTGCTGGTTTTTCTGCCAGAATTGGGTGAGCGCGACCGTTCCGTCAATGGGGCTTGCGACAAGATAGGATTGTTCCCACACCACGATTTGATTTTGCAGGTTGTCAAAAGCGCCGAGCAGGGTTATCTGAAGCTGTTTGCGCTGCTCCTCGCCCTGCTGCCGGATATCGAAAATACTTTGCTCCAATTGCAGGATGGACAACTGCATATTGTCGAGGCCGGTTTTCGTATTCTCGAACCCCTGGCGGCTTTGCAGATAGGCGCTGCGCGTGCGCTCGCGCTCCACCAGCGAGAGCGCACGTTGCGTGTAAAGCGTAGAGTCCATGCTGTACATCTTGGCCGCAATAGCCACCTGTTCTTGTTGTAATGGCAACTGTTTCCGCGATTGTTGCTGCAATTTTTGCTGAGCTGCTATTTGTTTTTTTACGACATCTATTTTCTTCCGATGATAGTCGGCCTCCACAAAATCGTCGTAGTCCTTATAGCTTTTCAGAAAGTTGAAATAAGCTTGCTGCAAATCGCCCAATTGCAGGTTTGCCGGGAATGTACGGAAATAAGCAGCGCTGAAATCGATAAAAAACGGTTGAAAGGCCTGCAATTCTTTTTTGAGGCGTTGCACGTCACTAAAAGCGGCCGGATTGTCGATAATGGCTAAAAAATCGCCGGTTGCCACCGTTTGCTTATCTTTCACAAACAGTGTATCGATACGCCCGCCGGTCTTGGCGATGAGCGGCACCGGCATGTTTTTGCTGGTGGCGACCATACGTGCCGACACCACTTCGGGATACGAAAAGAAATAACTGCCGGCCAGCAATCCGCCGACAATTATAAACAGCAGCGTAATGCCCCAACGGATAATCCACCGTGGCGGGCGGCC
>JAVBOD010000052.1:0-9743 GCA_031551045.1 Bacteroidales bacterium | reverse complement strand
CCGTTTTCATCCAACACTTTCCCTTGCACTGTCAGCATATTTTGTTGCGCTTTAGCAGGCGTTGTGGATAGTGCTGTGGTAGAAGAGGGTGTTCTTGATGTAGTTGTGTTTGCGGTGCTTGCTGTAAGCGCTTCGGTCGGAGTATTAACATATAAAATAACTTGCTTGTCTTCTATCCGGTATTTGATACCGGTTCCTTGCAATAAACTGCTTAATACATCCGTCAGGCCGGCATTGGTTTTATCCACGCTTACCGTACGGGAGTCGTTGATTAATTTACTGTTGTACAAAAAGAAGGTACCGTAGGTAGCTTCTACTTTTTCTATCGCCTGTTTAAGCGGGACTTTGTCGAGCTTTACCGAGGCGGTTTTTTCCTGTGCGAAACCGCATAAGGGGAGCAACAACAGGAAAAGACATATCCGGATACCGGATATAGATTGCCGATAAAAGGTTTTGAAAGGTTTGTTGTGTTTCATAGTAATTGGTTCATAAAAACATATTTTAGGCTTGTAATATTTCTTGTCCTGTATTATTATAATACGGACATCTGTTATGCTACAAACAGCCATCGCCTGAACGAGCGTAAAAGCTATACGGGAAAGGGAAATTACTTTTCGGAAGATAGCATAGTGCTATTTTCTGAAACTTAAAATTGTGCAGAATGCTATTTTTTCATACTTTTGTAGAATTAAAGGTTAATGATGCTGTGACTGTTAATTAATCTTTGCCGGAAAGTGTTCGCGCACTTTCCGGTTTTTAATTTACTTATCTTGGACGGAAAGCAATTGTTACCGTATCTTTTGCCGTATTGCACGCAATGGGCGCCGAGATTTGCATGAAGTGCAGAATTTGTGCTAAGCTGCGGTCTTCGAATTTTCCGGTATAAGTGTATGATTCCAGTTCCTTATCTTTAATTTTTACTACGACGTTAAACCAACGTTCCAACGATTTAGCCACATCGGCCATGGGCGTGTCCTGATAAATCAGCCGGTTGTTTTTCCAGGCGGTATATAGATCTGTTTTTACATTATTTTCCACCGTTACTTTACTACTTACTTTATTTATGGCTAATTTTTGAGACGGTTGTAATTTTGTTCTCTTTTTCCACCAAGGAGAACGGTCTTTGGTGTCGATTTCTACAGAGCCTTCCACCAATACTGCTTCTACTATCCGGTTATCCGGATAGGCTGAGAGGTTAAAAGTGGTTCCCAATACTTTCACATCCATATCATATGTCTGTACTACAAAAGGCTTCTGCACATTACGGCTTACTTCAAAATAACCCTCGCCGGCTAAACGAACTTTACGCAATAGTTCTCCATAAGCATTTTCTACAATAAGCCGGCTGCCGGCATTTAGCCATACTTGTGTACTATCGGGCAAGGTCACTTTTGATTTTGTTCCGGCCGGAACATAATATTCCTGTTCGAACGGGCCGGCTTGTTCGAAAGCTGCTGCCGCCAACCGTTCCGTCTTCTCCGGTTTCACCAACATGAAAATGCTAAAACCAAGCAAGGGGATGAATAAGGATGCCGCGCATTGGCGAAGTATATGAAATACCCGACTATGCCGCTTTTCTTTGCTTTTTAATAAACACTCGATTTCTGCATAGAACTTATCGAAATTAATATCGCTGCAAAGCATGGGTGATTGTTGCCATAATGTTTGCATTTTGCTTTCGATAAAGAGCCGGCCTTCATAACCCTGAAATACTTGTTGAAGGTGTTTCAGTTCTTCTGATGATAAAACCTCCTGTTCATTTACCAGTTTTTTCAACAACTGCTCCGTGTAAACTTCATTAATCATTTTGTAAAAATGGGATGTTTATTATAATACGCATCAAAAAGACTTTTCCCCCATCGTACATGAAAATATTTTTTCAATATATTGATAGTCAGTTATTTATAAATTCGCTAATAAATAGCCGGCGGTGGCAATAATCATTGGGAACTCTTTTCGCATTTTATGTCGTACAAAAGTAAGCGCTTTTTGCAGTTGCTTGTCCACCGTGCTCTCCGAAATCCGGAGTTCTTCCGCAATTTCCCGGTAGCTCAAGCCTTGTATGTAACGCATTATAAAAATTTCCTTGCACCGCCCGGGTAAAAGTTCTACCAACGACGATAAATATACTTGAAAATCTTTATTAATAATGTGTTCCTCCATTTGTTCGGACTGTTTGTCGGTATTTTCGTTTAGATAGTTTTCTGCTTGCCGCCGGCTCATGCAACGCCGCCAGAAGCTATATACTTCGTTGCGGGCAATGGCATACACATAAGCATTGAATGATAAGTCGGGCTTGATATTCGCGCGGTTTTCCCAGACCTTTACAAATACATGCTGGAATATCTCTTCCGTTTCGTCGTGTGACAGTACTAAATTCAAGATAAAACTATAGACACGTGTTTTATAGCGCTCATAAAGCTCCCGGAATGCCTTGTGGTTTCCATTGCGTAATTCGATTATGAGCTGATTTTCGTGGGCCATAGTACAGGTTGTGAACATGCTAAGGTAAAAAGAATTTTTATAAAAGCTCTGCGCTCTGCAAAGATGAATTAAATTTTGGTAAAGTAAGGGCATTTGAGTTGTTAAATACAGTACGTTTATTCTTGTAGAATGAATACTGATAAGTATTTATTTGTTTAATAGGGGATTAAAATTTTAATAGCAGCCATTGAATAAGTAAGTGCTAAATTCTCTACTGCAAATATTTAAAAAAGGCAACGACAGTGTTTAATACTGTTGTTGCCTTTTCGGAGAATAATTAATATAGAACTCTTTTCTCGCCCCGGCTTTATATCACATTGCATGAGTATTTAAAACCCTTGCTTTGGATAGGCTTTCCTCTTTTCTAAAAAGTTCTTCTTGTTTATGGAACCTAAAGAACCTCTTTTTGCTTTATCTGACCAATAATTAATAAGTGTAGGGTCTGTTTATTAATTACTTTTGTTCGACCCTTTATGTGCCATCACCTTTATACGTCCAAATCCTGAGTATTTTACTTCGGAAGCCGGATCTATATTGCCGCTTGTCGGGTCTATATTATAACGGTAAACAAAACCTTGTTTGCTGCTATTGTTATATGTAGCAATGAAAAGTAACTTACTTTCCTGATCCCTGATATAAGGGGTGTTGGGGTTATACGGATAAGGGCCTCCCAGTGCCATGATATTATTTCCTTTAAATAATTTCATGCATGTAATTGTTTCGCCGGAAGGAGCCTCCCATTGTTTGGTTGCGCTTGTTGTAGCACTGGCATAATCAAATGTGTACGCGGATGTTTCGTTTGCATATAAGAATACCGGTCCTTTGCCGCCCACCGTGAAAAATTTCGCATCGCTTGTTCCGTCCCCTGTAAAACTCATTGCGCCTTTAGCAATGTTATCATATCCCCTGAAATCGCCGGTTAACAAAACTCTTCCGGTATCACTTTGAAATAATGCCAGGGTGAGATTATTAAACCCTGTTTCCATATACAACATATCCATGCCTATATTCCGGCAATCGAAAGGCGGCGTTCCCGACTGAACTCCATAGTCTCCAAGAAGGCTTGAGCTGTTTGCATACCGGAACTTTTTGTTTGTCCGGTCATAGAACACCGCAATCACAGGAGAGGTTGGGTTGGTAACTAAGTACGGTTCGGCATAGTAATCACCAAAAATATCTACCGGGATTCTTTTGTCACTGGCTGCGGCGTTCACCATCATATCCGAATAATGAACCCGTCCGTTGTTAATCAATATTTCAACAGCATAGGCGTATAACGTGTGCAGTTGGTATTTCTCTACTTCCGGAGGATTATAAAACCAATCGCCTGCAGGGCCGAACGCTAAAAAATTTTGATCGTCCACCCGGACTCCTTCGTTTTCCGTGAAAATATAGATGGAAGGTTGG
Source organism: Bacteroidales bacterium (assembly GCA_031551045.1). Lineage (GTDB taxonomy): Bacteria > Bacteroidota > Bacteroidia > Bacteroidales > UBA932 > JAVBOD01. Next base: position 5,852 of record JAVBOD010000052.1, on the reverse strand, counting down.
TACTGAGTAAATATCTGGGCCCGGGTGTGATTGATATCAACCGGGCTGCCCGATAGTTTGCGGCCGTTTACTTTCGAAAACATATCGTATATCACCTGGTCGGTAACAATCGTGTTATCCATTGCCTTATCATGGATAATAGCCACATCCGAATGATGGCTTTCGTCTTCATAAAAAACCATCCATCCTGATTTTAATAATGCGGTTACGGTAAGCCCAAACTTCATTTGTTCTTTTACTCCATAAGTTTTATCGATAACGGTGTATAACAGCGTGTACGAATCGGGTTTCAGTGCTATTTCCTGGTTGAAATTTTGCTCTTCCGATAATATTACCGGCGTTGCTTTGTTGTTAGAACTCGTGCTGCTGGGATAGGCCGACCATTCGTAACGCAGGTTCGAAGCTTCGTTTCCATTCAGTTGAATCTTGACAGGAATATTCAGTGTCTCGAATTGACTGACGGAATAAGCAGCTTTTACGTTATTTCCGCTTGTATCAATGGTTATTTCATGAAGGTCTATATAGTCGTAATTTCCCTTGTCCTCATAGCATGATGTAAATGCAAAGAGAGGCATGATAATGCAGAGTAAATATATTTTTATATTTTTCATAGTTGTTTGTGTTGGTTAAAGATGTTATTGTCCGTTGGCGATAACTACCGGATTCCCGAATTCATTCCGTAAGACATCAAGCCCTTGTGTCGCGCGATAAGCATTCAATGCGATCAGATAATTTTTGGCTTGCAAGGCATAATTTCTCGTGGTGCCAAGAGGTTTATTCCAAAATAAAGGATCGCCCGTAGCATCAATAATTAGCTGGTGCTTTACTCTACTGTAGATTCCATAATGCGCATCTATTTTTATTAAAAGCGGCGTACCGCTAATAGCCACCGACCAATTAACGGGTTTCAGCAATTTGTTGCCAAACGTCAGACGAGTACTTGTTGTAATGCCGTTCAGGAAATTCTCGTTAGGCACCAGTTTTAACTCCAATGTAAAGGAGGTGTCCAATAAAGCGTCCGTTTTATTTAATATGATCATTATTTTATCTTCTACTACTCCGGCTTTTAACACGGTGTTTCCTATTTCATAACTTCCGGAAGGTGCGTTTGTCTTATTAGTGGTTTCTACTGTAAATTTACGGTCATAATCAACAGGAACTCCAATCAGGCTCGCCATTAGAAAAATAGTGTCTTTTACCACGCTTGAATTTTGGTCGGCAAAACTATACACGGAGTCGGCCCCAAAAGAAATATTTAAAGCATTCATTCCGGTGTTATATGTTTGCCGTTCGTTCTCATGGCAGGCAACGAAACTCACCGCCATCACAGCAATACTCAAGAAATAATATATTTTTTTCATAATGTATTTGTTTTTTAACGATTAGGTTCTCTGTGCCCAAATTCAATTTCCACATCCGGCAAGGGGAGTACATAGGCATTTTTCTCTAATGGATTTACAACTTGATGCGGAATGTTTGCTTGATTAAATCTTTTATAGTAATAGAAAAGTTGTCCTTCTCCCAAAAACTCCCTCCTGTATTCTGCAAAAAGTATAGCATCTAAATCAAAGCCAACGCCGGTAGATACTTGCCCTAAGCCTCTTGCCTGTGATAAGGCGTCGATGTAGCCCGCTGCTTTTACCGGATCACTTATTTTATATGCTTCAGCAAGAATTAGGTACATTTCCGATATCCGTATCAGCGGCATTTTGTTACGGAAGTATGTTTGTTGCTCGGATGATTGCCAGTATTTGGCATATAACATTTGAGCTTCGCTTGACACTAATAAATAGGCGCTTCGGTAGTCGGTAGCTTGCGGGAAATATTCGGTGACATGAGGCGTGAAACTGAAATAATAAGCTCCGTATTGTATTTTAAAGTATTTGTCGGAAAGCGTGGCTAATGTAACAACATTCAACGAGAAAAGATGTTCCGAGGCAAATACCAAATCTCGTTTCTCTAAAGGGGGCGTAAGGTTATCTTGTTGTACCCATGGAAATTTTCCCGAATCAATAACTTCTTGGGCATAAGGAATCGCTTTGTCTATTTCTCCCCGGTAGGTGTAAACGCGGGCTATAAGGCCCGTAACCGCATAATAGTTCAATTGTACTTGACGATTCATTAAATAGCCGTTGTCGTAGTCTTCGGTAATTGCTTGTCCTGTATATATGGGATCTTTTGATAAAAGCGCCCGCGCTTTTTGCAGGTCGGCCAGTATGGAATCGGCTACTTGCGCAACGCTCAATTGAGGGGATAGCGCTTTACCATAAATGCTGACATAGGGGATACACTTTCTTGAAGGGTCCACGTAAAAGGACGTGCCGAATAAACGTAATAGGTCAAAATGCATGAATGCGCGTAACGCAAGCGCTTCTCCTTTTATAATGGAATAGTTGTTCCCTGTGAAAATATCCTTTTTCCCGTCAATATTGTTCAACAGAATATTTGCATTGGCAATGGCATTATACATATTATTCCAAATACCGTCGATGCGCGACTTTGTTACCGCTTCTTCATAGTTATATTCTTTAGCATCCTTATAGCGTTCCCCTTCGCTGTTCGACCATACTTGCGCCAATACGTCCACCAGGCCGAAAGTCATTTCTTTTCCGTATAAACTCTCGCTCACTAATGCCGAATAGACTCCTGCCAATTGCTTCTTAAAGCCTTCTTCTGTAGCAAATAAATCGCCCTCTTTAATCTGTGACTTAGGGCTTACATCCAGCCAGCTATTGCACGCAGGAAAGAATGCAATAAGTAGAAGGAAAAATATATGTTTGTTAATAATAGTTTTTCTCATGATCGGGTGTTTTTAAAAAATTACTTGTAAGGAAAACGAGAAAGTGCGGGCAAAAGGATAATCCAGCCCCCTTTCGATTTTTACGGAAGAAAGCGTAAAGACATTGTTCATATAGAAAGACAATTTGCAGCGTTCCAGCGGCGATTTTTTCATAAACTTTAGATGAGCGAAGTCATACGATAGGTTTACGACCGAAAGATTTAACTCATTCCGTTCTTCCACAAAACGCGAGGAAGGTCGGGTCCAGCTCCTGTCGGTAATGCTTTTATAGTAGGATACGTCTCCCGGCGTGTTCCACCGGTCTGTAAATACCCGGCGGTCCACATTGTAATCGGTGTTGGCATTTTCTACCCGGCTTACTAACGTTTGATTGTATATTTCACCTCCAATACGGTAGCCGAAAGAAACGGTTCCGCTCCATCCGGCCCATTGGCCCGTAAGCCCGAAGGTACCTCTCATCTTAGGTGTATTATCGCCGGTAATTACCTGATCGGAGGCGTTCCAAACATTCGTAATCTGTCCGTTTTTATCTAAGAATATCTCCTTCCCGTCTGCCGGATTGATCCCTAACGAACGAACAGCCCATATGGCGCTCATGGATTGTCCTTCTTTGAATTTCACGGTGGGCGTAGTAGCATCTTTTTGGTTGACGGTAGAATTGCTTTTTGCATCTTGTGCATTATTCCATGCTTGTAGCGCATTCGAAATTTCCAGTAGTTTGTTTTTGTTGGTAGCGGCCGATGCAAAAATGCTTAAGAAAGTGCCTTTTTGTGCATTGTTGAAAATCTTGTAATTTGCTAAAATCTCCATTCCCCTGTTTTGGCTTTTTCCTAAGTTTTCCACATACGATGAAAAGCCGGTGGAAGTGGGAAGGGTAACGTCCGTCAACAGATCGTTGGTAGTGCTGATATAGTAATCGTAGCGTATCGACAGCCGGTTCCATAGGTCTAAATCAAAGCCGACATTGAAATCCTGCGTTTCTTGCCATTTCAAATTCTCATTTCCCAATGCAATCAATCTTGTTCCTATGATGTTGTTGTAATAGATATTTGTGAAAAAGGTAAAACGGGTTAAAGCCTGGTATGGGTTAAAAGATTGCGCACCTGTTGTCCCGATGGAGCTACGTAGTTTTAAGCGGTTCAACGCTTTTACATTTTTCATAAACGCTTCATTATGTAAATTCCACCCAATTCCTACAGACCAAAATGTGCCCCAATGATTATTCGAACCATAGATGGAAGAACCGTCTCCCCTGAGCGATGCATCAAACAAATAACGATTATCGTAAGAGTAGTTTACGGCACCTAAAAAACCGGCGCTGCGGGTGATGCCTTCGGCTCCGAATGGTTTTCCGTTCTGTGTATATTGTTTTGCGAAGGCTATATGATCCATTTGATCATCAATAAATCCTTCTGCACTAAGCCCGTAACTGTCGGTGGTAACAGAAGACATTTTAGCATTTGCATTCGCAAAGATTAAATGTTTTCCAACGGAAAGAGAATAGCTGAGTGTCGCATCGCCGTCGAAAGTAGAAGAAGCACCATTGAAAATACTATATGCCCCGCGGCGAAAATAATTATCCCCGGTCCATGCCGTAAAATCGGTATGACTTGCCGGCCAGTAATTCCGGCTTTCGGTATTCAAATAAGTAAAACCCAAACGACCTGTTAATTTCAGGTTTTGCAGGATTTTCCATTCAACAAAAAAGTTATCCAAAATACCTTTCGTCTGTGTATTGTACTCTGTATTTAGAGTCCCATTATAATAGGGATTATAATATGGAGTGGTATAGTCGGCAGCATTGGTAAAAGTCCCCAGTACTTTTTTTACATTGCCGTTTTCATCTTTATTTACCCAGTAAGGATTTAATAACGCATATTGCTGAAAAGAACCGAACGGAGAATCGTCGGCATTATTGAGGTTTGGCTCTAGATAATTCCGGAATGAAATATTTTTGTAACGGTACATTAATTTTATTCCGCCGCTTATGGTATTTCTTTGCGAACCTTTCATAACCCCTGCAATATGATTATAAGAAAGATTTACTTCATAGCGAAAATACGGGTCGCCACCTTCCAGAAAAAGAGAGCCCTTATAGCCATAGCCGGTATGTAGCGGTTGAGATAGCCAATACGTATCAACGCCCCTTGCAATATCTTTGTATATTGCGTTATATTGCTCTTGGAGTTTTTGAGTCAAAGCGGGGTTGGGTAAAGACGGCGGCGACGGATACACATAGCGGTTAGCCATTACCTCTACCTGTAACTTTTCCGAAGCATTTGTCAGGTTGTAACTTGTAAGATCAGGAACTGATACATTGAAATCGCCCGTGAATGTTACTTTTAAACGTCCTTCCGAAGGTAATTTTGTTTCAATGACCACTACTCCATTCGCTGCTTTGGAGCCGTAGATGGCTTTAGCGGCGGCATCTTTTAGTAAAGTAACCGATTGCACACGATTCATGTCCATGTCATATATTTTTTGGGCGGAAGCTTCGAATCCGTCTAAAATGAACAAAGGGAGATTCGGATTACCTTCAGCGCTACTCAAGCTGGCTAAACTGGCGGATCCCCGCACTTGAATGTCAGCTACCTGGTTAGGATCTGATCCGATGCTTAAATTATCCTGTATCATAAAGGCAGGGTCTAAGTTTTTAATCGTAGTCAAAAGATTTTGATTCCCCATGCTTTTAATTTGCTCCGCTTTGAACGTTGTCGCCGAACCGGTAAAGCTTTCTTCCTTGCGGGTGAAAATACCGGTTACCACTACTTCTTCTAATTGAACAGTGCTGGGTTTTAATGCAACCTCTAAAATGATGCGATTATTGACAGGATATTCTAATGTTTCATAACCCATAAATGAAACTATAAGTATTGCATTCGGCTCCACATCCGTTAACTCAAATTTTCCGTCTCCATTTGTCGTGGTATTTTTCTTGGTATTGCCTTTTACCACGATAGCTGCCCCGGGGAGCGGAAAGCCGGTTTCATCCATCACTGTGCCGCGCACGGTGCGGGATTGGGAAACATTGGCCATTCCAGGAGACTGCATG
>JAVBOD010000056.1:0-30631 GCA_031551045.1 Bacteroidales bacterium | reverse complement strand
CCGTTTTCCAAAGGGAATAATTGTTCGAATAAATTATTATCGACTTGCGGCAAATCAATCAGGCCGCAACGGAATTTCGTACGGCGAATCAACTCCGGCAATTGCGGCGAACAAGCCGCACCCGTGCAGAGTATCATAGCATCGGTTACGGCGGGCGAAGCCAAACTCATGCGCGACAAGGCGCCGTCAACCAAAGTTAATGTTACGCCGTAGTTATCCATGCCGGTAATCACTTCGTGCAACCATGCCGAATCGGAGGGGCCGGAAATCACTACTTTTCCAGAACCCAATGCCCGTGCGGTTACCAAGCGGCCTAAGGGAGTACTGCGCTCCGATACCACCAATTTTTCGGCCGGAAATTCCGCTTTTGCAAAATCATCTTCGGCCGTTACAAATACCATTCCTTCGTGCAGTACAATTCGCGGCTTCGGGGTATGATAAAGCACATCGCGCTCCTCGCCATCCACCCCGATAGAAGTAATTGCAATAGGCTTCTGCTCTTCGTGCAAACGACGAATCACATAGTTCAAGCAGGTTGTTTTGCCGGTATTTTTCGCCATACCCACAATCGACACGCTGCGGAATTGTTCTATGTTTTTTATAAAAGGCATTTAAAAATTCAACTAAAATTTTTCAACCACAAAGGAACTCAAAGCACATCACAAAATCGCACAAAGAGGCGCTTCCTGCTCCTTGTAATAATCGGGCTGCATTACTAAAACATCTCCAATGTTTTTTTAAGCTGGTCTATGCAACTCCGAAAATTTCCTTCGATAGCGGAATAGGCCGAGAAATAATTAAACACTCGTCTGTACTTCGGATTTGCTATATCGTATCCGGCTTCGCTTATCCCGTTTTCCATTATCGTACCGTATAATTCCTTTTGTTTGATTTCCATAGCCCTATCTCCAACACCTTGGGTATATTTCAGTAAATTATAGCTTGTTATAATAGACTTTAACATTTGTTTATCTTTAATCAAACGCATGGTTCCCGACGATTTCAGCATTTCGAATGCGCTTGCTTCATAGTTCAACGACTTTAAATTTTTCATTATATCGTCGTATTTTGCGAGACTGTCGGCCTGTAAATTTTCTTGCTTGCCTACTGAAAGTAAATACTTGGCGAATTTGCCGGTACGATCGTAAAAATCGAATTGATCATTTACAATCTCCAAATTGCCTTCCAATTCTATTTTTACCATGCCCAAGTATCGTTCCAGATCTTTACGCTCATTACGGCTGCCAATCCAATCGCTCAAAGTAAAGGTAATAGCAATACCAACAATTACCACCGAAACCTCGCGGAAGTATTTGCCGAATCCTTTCAATGTATTTTTTAGTTTCATTGTTGTATATGAAAAAAATCATTTATCATTCAATATATCATTCACAAATTCCACCCATTTATATTGGGGAATAGTTTTGTCCAAATAGAAATCGGGTTGCAGTCCGATGTCGTCAATGATCATACCGGGAATGCGCAGACTCTTCGACAGGCCGTAGTGCAGTTTGAATTCCTTACAGGGCGATTCAACGGAATACATGTTCGAAATATCCAATGCGCCGCCGGTAGTGGTACCGAAGAGTTTTACTTTTTTGCTTTGCTTGGCCGCCAGTAGGAATTGTTCGGTAGTACTGGCATTTCCTTCATTAATAATAATACCTATATTTTTCGGATACACATTTACCTCCGGAAATGTTCTAATACTTACCGGTTGCGGGTTCAGGTTAACAAATTCGCCCAAATGCTGTTGCAAGGTGTCATAACTTGCTTTCATCCATTGCCGGGTTTCTTCGTCAAAGTCATATTCGGTAGTCGTTGCAAATTTTAAGAATCGTTGATTATTTTGCTCCGTTGATAAAAATTCTACGCCTACCGTACGAACCGGATTGGTATAAAGGAAGGGCAACAGTTCACGGAAGCTGGCATCGCCGCCGCCGCCGTTGTCCCGCAGGTCGATAATCAGGTTTTCCGTTTTCAGTATCTTTTCTTTGTTGGCTGCCAGTACACTGTCGATTTGTTTCTTTTCGCTCATGTCGAACGACGGAATGCGCAGGTAAAGCGTGGTGGCGTTCAGTTCGTCCAGATAAGGAGAATAGGTTGTGGCATATTTAAAATAGCCATCGACAAACTTTTCTTCGGGAAAAACAGGGCTTATTCTTTTGAGTCGTGACGATCCCATTTGCAAATAATTTTTCCCTATAGCTTCTACTGCGTAGTGTTGCGGCGTGTGGTCTTTTATGTAAAACGTGACGCTATCTTTCATTATTTTTAGCTTCACTTGCTTCGGCGTCCAAGTATCAACGCCCGATTCAATGATAAATCCGATATAATTATTTCCGTCTTTTTTAATTCCGATTTTATACGCTCCCGTTTGCCAAACGCCTTCGTAGCCGGCATCGGTTTTACCTGCAATATATTTTTCAAATGCAGGAATATCGACGTTGACTATTTCATATACCGCCGTTGATTGCGCCGGTTGTTGCGTCCTATTTTTCTGCTCATGAACAAGCTGTTCTACGCCAACATGCCCCGAACGAAAAAATGTTAGCCATTCGTCGAACAGAGATGTACATTCGGTTAAGGTTTTAGCCGTTTTTATTTTTTCTAAAATCAATTGATTATGGATATCGTAGGCCGCACGGCCTTTCTTGTCGATGATATATCGGAAGCCCGCATCGTTTTGTTCGAATGTTTTTTTCAACCAATCGAAATTGCTTTCGCAATTACAGGTTTGAGCATGCGCCGCCACCGAGGCAAACAGCACTAAAATGAAGAATGGGAATAAAAAATTTTTAATCATTTTTTGTATCATTTCATTGTTTAAGATCGAATGCCGATAATGTTTTTAGGATCTGACTGTGGCAATTTCTATAAGATTCATCAAGATCTGCATTTAGCATCAAAAATGTACGGTATCGTTTTGCTTCCGGCACTCCAATCGTAAGCTCTCCCGCATCGCTTGTCAGCAATAAATTGAATAGTTCATCTTCTTTTCGTTTCATATATCCGTCATGATCATTTTTCATTTCTTCCAATTGGTCATACGTATCCCAGATAGCCGTCAACAACGCTTTATCATTCAATAAGCGCATATCGCCCGAAACTTTGAACATTTCGAAAGCTGTTTTTTTATACGGGAAAATATGGGTGTTTTGTATAATCCGAGAGCCGTAGCTATCACGATTATATTTCTCGATACTATCCAATCGTACTTCTCCCGATTTGTGAGAGGCTAAGTACCTTGCCAACTCTTTTCCCTGATGAAAATACGCAATTTCTTTTTCTACTATTTTGAGATTTCCTTCCAACTCCATTTTTACAGCATCCAGGTATCGTTCCAAATCTTTACGCTCATTACGGCTGCCAATCCAATCGCTCAAAGTAAATGTAATGGCAATACCCACAATTACCACCGAAACCTCGCGGAAATATTTGCCGAATCCTTTCAATGTGTTTTTTAGTTTCATGAGTTATTTTCTTACTTCGTCAACCGCTGCTTGCGTTCCAAATTTTCCGGCTCCAGCGCCAGTTTTTTACCATGCATCAACGAGGCAACTCCTTTGGACTTTGGTATGTTTTGACAATCGGCGCACTGGCATTCGGTTTCCGTATAGTCCATCGGTTGGGTGTAAGTGGTAATTACACCTTCGAAGTTGCGCAATATTATGCGGTAAGGACTTTCGGAAATAAGATAGGTGGGCATCACGGGAATCTTTCCGCCGCCGCCCGGCGCATCGACCACAAAAGTCGGCACGCAGTAACCCGACACATGTCCGCGCAAATTCTCAATGATTTCGATTCCTTTGGAAACCGGCGTACGGAAATGCTCCAATCCCATTGATAAATCACATTGATAAATGTAGTACGGGCGTACACGCATTTTTACCAATTCATACACCAAACGTTTCATAATTTGCGGACAGTCGTTCACGCCACGCAATAATACCGATTGGTTGCCCAGCGGGATTCCCACGTCGGCCATACGCTCGCAGGCAGCACGCGATTCCGGCGTAATTTCGTTGGCATGATTAAAATGCGTATTCAACCAGATAGGATGATATTTTTTCAACATGTTTACCAGTTCCGGCGTAATCCGTTGCGGAAGTACCACCGGCGTACGCGAACCGATACGGATAATTTCGACATGCGGAATAGCGCGTAAACGTTGAATGATGGATTCCAATTTTGCATCGCTAACTAATAAGGCATCGCCTCCCGATAACAGCACATCGCGCACTTGCGGCGTTTTGGCAATGTATTCGATCGCTTTGTCGATTCCTTCGGACGACGACTCGTTGTCGCGCTGTCCGGCAAAACGGCGGCGCGTACAATGGCGGCAATACATCGAACACATGTCGGTAATCAGCAGCAGCACACGGTCGGGATAACGGTGCGTCAAGCCCGGCGCCGGCGAATCTTCGTCTTCGTGCAAGGGGTCTAACAAATCGGCCTCTGCCTGATGTAATTCCGCAATCGTTGGTATCGCTTGTTTACGTATAGGGCATTCGGGGTTTTCCAAGTTAATTAAACTCAGGTAATACGGCGTTATCGCCATGCGCAAGGTTTTCAACGATTCCCGGATACCGGTCTCTTCTGCTTCGGTCAAGGGAATCAATTTTTTCAATTCGTCTAATGTTTCAATCCGGTTTTTCACCTGCCATTTCCAATCGTTCCACTGCTCGTCGGTTACATTGGGAAACATGGTTTTCCGGTTATTCTTTGTGTTCATTATCCTTCAACTTTTTCTATTAAATCATGGTGCTGGGTACTCGGTAGAAGGTACATGGTAGGCGCTTGTCGCACCTTTCACCTTGTACCCTTTACCTTTTTACCCTTTTATGCGTATAACTCGGTAAATATTTTACGAAGTTTTTCGCTTTCACGGAGCAGTTGCAACGTGATTTCGGCATGTCCTTTGGTATAACCGTTGCCTACAATCATCGTTACATCGCTACCTACGCCCTCGGCTCCCAATGCGGCTTTCGTGAAGCTGGTCGCCATTGAGAAGAAATAAACCAACCCCGAATTTTTCGTGCATAAAATGCTGGTCATTTCCGTGTCGGGAATGTTTACGTTGTTAATCGTGATGTCGCACAATTCGCCATTGGTGAGTTCTTCCATTTTTTCCAATACCGGCACCGGTTGTGTGGCATCGGCAGTAAATACTACATCGCAGAAATCCAAGTCGCGTAAGCGTTGTGCACTTTTTTCGCTGTGGCACAGACCGATTACTTTTCCGGTTACGCCTGTGCGTTTTTTCGCTTCGTAGCAACACAGCATGCCCGATTTTCCACCGGCGCCGATAATCAACACTGTGTCGCCGGGCTTCACTAACTTGGCGGTTTGTGCCGGAGCGCCGGCTACATCTAAAGCCGAAAGCGCTAATTTTTCGGGCATGTCCGAAGGGATTTTTGCATAAATACCACTCTCGAATAAAATGGCTTTCCCATCGATATCCACTTGATCCACATTGGCACGGATTTCTTTAATTTTATCGATACGCAGCGGTGTGAGCGACAGCGACACCAGCGTAGCAATTTTATCGCCTACTTTCAGATCAATTTTTCCATTCAACGCATCGCCGATTTTTTCGACAGTACCCAGCAACATGCCGCCCGAACCTGTCCACGGATTGCGGTGTTTGCCCTGCTTGGCCACGATATCAAACATAATTTCTTTAATTTTTTCAGGCTCGCCATTGGCACGTGCTTTAATATCGGTAAACGAAGCCGAATCAACATTCAAGGTTTGTACATCGATCAAAATTTCGTTGTCGTAAATTTCGTCCATGTTGTTGTCAATTTTGTTGGCCGGTTGGGGCAACACGCCTTTCGGCTCGATTACACGGTGTGTTCCGTATTTATTTCCTTTCTTTTGCATATAATTTTTTGTTTTATAATTTGTTATTTTTTTAATCTAACCACAAAGGAACTCAAAGGTTTTTCACAAAGGCACACTAAGTTAGAATACGACTCTTTTTATTCCATCTTTCAAATGACGAACATTAAAATTTGCAAGAAGTCCGAGTTTACACCCTGATAATTTCAAATAAGTAAGGATTTGTGCAAAATGAACGTCATTTAAAGATTCTACCGACTTCAATTCTATCACAATACTGTTTTCCACTAATAAGTCTATTCTATATCCAGCATCTAATTTCACTTCCTTATATACGATAGGTAGTACTTTTTGTTTTTCGACTTGTAAGCCAGTCTGATTTAATTCGTAATACAGGCATTCTTCGTAGGTGCTTTCCAAAAGCCCTGGCCCCAATTCCGTATGTATACGAAATGCGCAATCCAGTATTTTCTTAAAAATTTCTTCTTTGTTCATCCTTTGTGTTCCTTTGTGAAATTCTTCGTGTTCCTTAGTGGTTTAATTGTTATTTGCTTTTTAATCCTAATATCTTTCGTGCTTCAGCGGGCGTGGCGATTTCGCGGCCGAATTCTTTGGCCAAGCGAACGACTTTGGCAACCAATTCCGCATTCGATTTGGCCAGCACGCCTTTTTCTACATAAAGATTATCTTCCAAACCCACGCGCACGTGTCCGCCGTCGATGATAGCCAATACCGCCAGCGAAAATTCGTAGCGTCCGACACCGGCTACCGTGTAAGTGGCATCGGCGGGAATGCTGCCGCGCAGGAAAGTGAAGTCGCGGATTTCGCCCGAAATACCGCCATTCACGCCCATCACAAAATCGAAGTGCATCGGCGACTGGATGAATCCTTTCTTGTGTAACCGGAGCGCCATGTCTATCATACTTTTGTCGAACACTTCCAACTCCGGTTTAATGCCGCGTTCAATCATGCGTTGGCCGAAATATTTAATCGTGTTCTCGGTATTTTCGAAAATCTCGTCGCCACCGAAATTCAGCGTGCCGCAATCCAGCGTCGCCATTTCGGGATTCAACTCGGTAGGTTGCAAACGCTCGTCGTTGCTCATTCCCACCGCTCCGCCGGTTGATGGCTGGATAATCACATCGGGACATACGGCGCGAATAGCGTCGATGATTTCTTTGAAACGCGCTTTGTCTTGCGTAGGCGTACCATCGTCGCGACGCACATGCAAGTGAATGATACTCGCTCCGGCTTCGTGCGCAGCCTTGGCTTCGCGCACAAATTCTTCCTTGGTGTAAGGCACCGCCGGATTCATTTCCTTGGTGACTTCGGCACCGGAAATTGCGGCTGTGATAATTAATTTTTCCATAATGTTACATTTTAAATATTACTTACAATTCAAACATCCGGTCAATATTTTCGTCTGTATAATATTTCCGGAACCATAGCTCAAACGCTGGGTCTATCAACTCTATCCGCTTGCCTGTTTTTTCAATGAAATCATTTTTCTCCAGTATCGTGATGTTTTTTGACACGTTTCGCGGAGTGCCAATCTGATATTCCTGCAACGTTTTCATAGCAGTCAACTGTTCTACTCCCTTTAGAATCGCTTTCAGCAAATTAATTTGCGTAGTGCTCAATTTTTCGGTTTCCGATTGGTAAAATGCCTGATTGGCCTCTAACATTCGTCCTGTTGCATGTCGTAAAACGGCTACGCTTACCTCCGATACCGTAGCTTCCCAAACATAATGCGATAATTGTTGCACATAGTACGGATGGTTTTTCATCAACTGTACGATTTTTTGGGCAAACGGTTGCGTTATCGTCTTCTTGGTTTCTTTAAAACTATCTATAATAAAAGGCAACCAGTGTTCCGTATCGATTTTTTTCAGCATCATAACATCGCCAAAACGATAAAAAGCCCTGTTTTTCTTATTGAAAATCTCGGCCATCAAAGTCCGCTTGCTACCATACAAACAATAGCTCACTTTTTTATGACGTTGCCAATAAGAACGCAGTATTTTTTCAAATTCTTCCGCATCGTTAAATTTGTGCATATTCTGAAATTCATCAATGCATACTACCAATTGAATCTTTTGCTTTTCGGCAATTTTCTGGGGTAAGTTTAAAATTTCTTCTTTATTTTTTTCCACATCTTTCCAATCAAAAGAAATGGAGAAATCATGTTCGGGATCAATACCCATGCTTATTTTGGGGACAATCTGTTTAAAAAGCATCTTTGTACTTTTCACCCAGTCTTCCCATTTTGAAGAAGTTGCCTTAATCAGCGCTTTGCTTAAATGTTCATAAAAATCGTGTTCACTCCTTATAGAAAACATATCGATAAAACACCACTTTACCTGTTTGTTGTTCCGGTGTACATAAGCTGTATGCTCCACCAAAGACGATTTTCCCCAGCGGCGCGGCGATATTAGTATTGTATTAATACTGCTACGCATGTTAAGCCACAAGTGATCCATATCCTGTGTCCGGTTTATAAAACCACTTTCGGCCACGGTTTTTCCAAACAGAAAAGGCGAACTTTCGATAACTATTTTCTTCATTTTTAAATAATTAAAACTATACTTCTAAGTATTATACCAAATGGTATTATACCAAATGGTATAATGCAAAGATATGTTTAATTTCGACTATTTCAAAACTTATTTCCGTTGACAATTTTTCGGCACGACGCAGGTTCCGCTAGCGCGGCACACCACAATCGGTTCGGATAATACATCAGCCGCCGAAGGTGAAATGTCGGTGCGCGGCACAATTATTTTACGTGCTTCGAACGTCATTTTGCGCGAGGTATTGCCGATACTCGTAATTTCGCCCACTGCTTCAATGTAGTCGCCGGCATATACAGGCGATAGAAATTCTATGTTGTCATAAGCACAGAACAGGCCTTCGTCGCCGTCATGAATAATCAATAATTCGGTAGCCACGTCTCCAAAAAGTTGCAACATTTTAGCGCCGTCCACCAGATTGCCACCGTAGTGGGCATCGTGCGCACTCATGCGGGTGCGGATAGTAGATATTATTTTCTTTTCCATATTTAAATTTCGTTTATTAATTAATTTCGCCTTGCTATTTTATTATTTGGTACCGGGTAAATGGTGCTCGGTACTTGGTGGCACTTGTCTCACCTTGTACCTTTCGCCTTGAACCTTTTTACCTTTTCACCCTTTTACCATGTAATCCACAAATATCCCCGGCGTGTGCACCTGTTCGGGCGAAAGGCTTCCTGTTTCGACTAATTCGCCCACTTCGGCGATTACTATATCGGCAGCGGTAGCCATCAGCGGGTTCGTATTTTGCGAGGTGCCTTTGTAAATAAGATTACCGCTCGCATCGCCTAAACTGGCCGACAGCAGTGCCATATCGGCACGCACGGGTTTTTCCAGTAAATATTCTTTCCCGTCCACCGTGATTTTTTGCTTGCCTTTTTCGACCATGGTTCCCAGCCCGGTAGGCGTCAACACGCCGCCCAAGCCCGCACCCGCCGCGCGGATACACTCGACTAACGTGCCCTGCGGAACGAATTCCACTTCCAATGTTCCGGCATTCATTTGCTCTGCCACCAACGGATTGGTGCCGGCATGCGAGGTAATCAGTTTTTTCACTTGTTTGTTCGCAATCAGCCGGCCAAGGCCCTTGTCGGGGAAAGCCGAATCGCTAGCAATGAGCGTGAGGTCGCGCACGTTACTCTGCAGCAGGCATTCAATAATCCTGTGCGGACTGCCGTTAGCCAAAAAACCGCCAATCATCACGGTCATGCCGCTTTTCACTTTAGCAGCGGCTTGTTCCGGTGTAATTTGTTTATTCATAAAATCCAATGTATTAATATACCAATATGTTAATGTACCAATTTAAAGCACATAAAGAGCATCCTTGAAAAGAAGATTTTCTTTGCAAAGTTGTAATAGCGGTAGTAAATGATAAAAGAGCTTCCGAAAGAAAATCTTGCTTTTAGAAAGCAGGAAAGGTGTCGAAAACCTCGTGCCGGACTTCCGAAACAGGAAGAAAATAACCTCTGTAATACTTTGCAAAGCGCTGCCCTGCAACAGATGGGTTAAATATTATTTTCTTATGTTTCATGGGTTTTATAAAAATGCTTTTATTTTGCAAAGATAAGAAAATTGTTGAAAAAACAAAACAATGATGGCAACGAAAGCCCTTCCCGTTGCCATCCTTCTACTTAAAAACACAAAGAATTTTACATCTCAAACATCCAATTTAAGGCCGATGAGATTAGCGACATGATAATACCAAATAAAAGGGCCCACCAAAAACCATCGACTTTAAAACCGCTCAACAATTTTCCGGCAATTAATACAATTAACGTATCAATTATCAACAAAAACAAACCAAGTGTGAGCACGGTGATGGGAAATGATAAAAAAACCAAGACCGGCTTCAGAAAGGTATTTAACAAAGCCAAGATAATGGCCACCCCGATAGCCGATACAAAATTTTTAATAGCAATTCCGGGAAGAATTGCGGCCGTAGCATACACAGCCACGGTAGAAATCAAGAGTTTAAAGACAATTGCAATCATACAAAGCAACAAGTAAAAATAATTAATGGTACATGTATAAAAGCACAAAAATCATTCCTTAAAAAGAATCCTATGTGTTAAAAAAACAAGTGCCGAAAATCTTCTTGTGGTTTTACCAGATAGGTTTTAAATCCTAATTCATTCGCCGTCAATATATTTTTCGGGCCGTCGTCTAAAAAAAGCGTTTCTTCCGGGCGGATACCGCTATCGGCAATCAGTTTTTGAAAAATCAACGGATCGGGTTTAGTGCATCCCATTTTATAAGACAAATAAAGACGGTCGAAATAATCATCGATAGAAAGCCCTTGTTTAGCGAACTCCGTTTTTTTCAAATAATCGATAGTAATATCATTACAATTACTCAGCATAAAGACCTGATATTTTTTCCGCAACTCCAGCAGCATTGTAAGCTTATATGCCGGAATACTTTCGGCAAATTGCTCCAACGCATGAATAATATCGGCATTGGTTATGGGTTTGCCCGATAGCCGCCGGATCTCGTCGCAAAACTCTTCACCCGTTATTTTTCCTTGTTCCAGCAATAAAAAGAAACCTTGCTGAGCATACGGATCAATATATTTCGAGAATTCCGGGAACCCTATATCGGCAAAAGCTTTTAAACAATTCTCCATATGTAAATCAAGCAACACGCCGCCCATATCAAAAATAATAGTCTTTATATTTTTCATTTCAATAAAAATTCCCGACAAAGGTCGCTCTTTTTTTGGAATATTTTTTGCGCGATTTATTATTTGGCCAATAATAAAATTGGATTTTTAAGCATTTTTCCGCATCTTTGTAAATAAATAACGTGCTAATAATTAGAAAATAAACATATGAAAAAGTTTTTAAAAATTACCGGTATCACCATTGGTGTATTATTTCTACTACTATTGATTCTACCTTTTGCTTTTCAAGGAAAGATTATAGAAATCGTAAAAAGAGAGGCTAACAGTATGCTGAATGCGAAACTTGATTTTGAGAAGCTAAGCCTTAGTTTTATTCGTAATTTTCCCAACGCAAGCGTCAGCCTGAAGAATATTTCCATCATCGGCATCAACGAATTTGAAGGCGACACGTTGATTGCCGCGAAAGAAATTGCAGCAACTATTAATATAAAAAGTTTATTCGGCGATAGTGGGTATGAAATCCGCCGCGTATTATTGGACCGAGTGACGGCTAACGCCATGGTATTGGAAGACGGCAAAGCTAACTGGGATATCATGAAAGAGAGCGAAACTCCGGAAGAAACTCCGGCAGAAGAGGCCGGTACTTCTTCCTTCAAAATGCAATTAAAGAATGTAAGCATCCAACATGCAAACCTCTCGTATCGCGACGAACAAGCCAAGATGGGCGCCTCCGTGAAGGATCTTAATCTTACGCTTTCGGGAGATATGACTGCTGACCAAACTACTTTGCAGACCAATGCCAGTATTGCAGCGCTCACGTTCATTATGGATAAAATCCCCTATTTATCAAATGCAACAGTGGATTTGAAAATGGATGTAGCTGCCGATTTTCAGGAAAACAAATATACGCTGAAAGATAATGTCATCCGCCTGAATGCGTTGGAAGCAACTATCGACGGATGGGTAGCAATGCTTGACAATGGTTTCGACATGGATATTAAACTGAATACTCCGGCAATTGACTTCAAGCAAATCCTTTCGTTGATTCCGGCTATTTATGCGAAAGATTTCGAAGGCGTCAAAGCATCCGGCAATGTAACACTGGCAGCCGCCGCTAAAGGAAAGATGATTGACGAGATTTATCCTTCGTTCGATGTAAAATTAAAGGTGGATAATGCCCGTTTCCAATATCCCGATTTACCGAAATCGGTAGATAATATTGCCATTGATATCGCCGCCGATAATCCCGGCGGAGATCTTGATTTAACCAAAGTAGCGGTCAATAAATTTCACTTCGAGATGGCCGGCAATCCGTTCGATTTGAATCTTCATCTGACGACACCGATTAGCAATGCCACGTTTAACGGCGCGGCTCATGGAAAAATTGATTTAGGTGATGTAAAAGATATTTATCCGCTGGATGAAGGCATGTCGCTAAACGGTTTATTGGCGGCCGATCTTTCATTTGCCGGAAACATGAAGGATATAGAAAAAGAACAGTATGAGAACATTAAAGCCGACGGCAGTTTGACCTTAAGCAATATGATTTATAAGAGCACTTCGTTGCCCGATGTTTTAATCGATAATGCCGCTATGAAATTCAGCCCGCGTTATGTCGAAGTGAATCCGTTGAGTGTAAAAATCGGAGACAACGACCTTTATGCAACAGGACGCTTGGAAAATTTCATCCCCTATGCGATGAAAAACGAGACATTGAAAGGTTCGCTGGCGTTGACCTCGAAGCATCTCAACTTAAATGATTTTATGTCTGATAGTCCGGAAACACCGGAAACGCCCTCTGCGGATACGAGTACATTAACCGCCTTTGAAATTCCCAAAAACATTGATTTTGCAATCAATGCACGGTTGAATGAAGTACTGTTTGACAAACTGAAAATGACCAATGTTGCCGGCGACATCGTAGTAAAAGACGGTAAACTCGACATGAAGAATTTATCGGCCAACAGCATGGGCGGAACATTAGCAATCAATGGATATTACAGCACCGCCAAGAATCCGAGGACTCCCGAAACAAATATTGGAATCGATATTAAAAACGTATCATTTGCACAAGCATTCCGTTCCTTTGGTATGATACAAAAATTTGCACCTATCTTTGAAAGTTTGGGAGGGAATTTCTCTATGAAATTAAACGTAAATACATTATTAGACGAACATCTTTCCCCCATCTATGAAACATTCGGCGGGGCCGGGAATTTAGCGTCTAACGATGTAAGCATAAGCAATATTACAGCATTAAATATGTTGGCAAAATCGCTGAACAACGACAAACTTTCATCCTTCTCTGCAAAAGATCTCAATTTAGGATTCACCATCGAACAAGGCCGATTATTTACCAAGCCTTTCGACATCAAATCGGGATTCGGCAAAATGAATATCAGCGGCTCTTCGGGCATTGACCAGACTTTAGATTATGTGGCCAAAATCGACTTGCCGCAAAATACGTTGGGTGGAAAATTAGGACAACTCACAGCCAATGTAAAAATAGGCGGCACTTTCACCAATCCGAAAGTATCGCTCGATACCAAAGGCATTACCGACCAAGTAACAGCCGTTGCCACGGAAAAATTAAATGTAGTGAAAGACAGTGTAACTAAAAAAGTATCCGCCGAAGTGACTAAGCAAGTAGAAAAAATCAAAGAAGAAGCACGGAAAGCCGGCGAAAATTTAGTAGCTGAAGCAGAAAAACAAGGGCAAAGGCTCATTGACGAAGCCAACAAAACATCGAATCCGTTAGCAAAAATAGCGGCGGTGAAAACAGCCGAAGCTACGGCTAAAAAGATGAAAGAAGAAGCACAGAAAAAAGCGCAACAACTGAATGACGAAGCTGAGAAGCAAGCGCAGAAATTGGTTGACGGCACAAAATAATATTTTCTCCTCAAGGAATATCATAACCGCATGTAATGACTTTAAAGAATTGATAATCTGAATTCAAGAAAGATTATCAATTCTTTTTGCACATTAGAAAAAGTGTTTACCTTTGTATTAACAAAATTGTTAAACAAAAATGATAACCCGTTTTGATAATCATGGGAAATAAGGATACAACTACGGAGCAAGCTATTTTAAACGCAGCCGAAACAGTGTTTTTGAGCAAAGGCTATGCGGCGGCACGCACCACGGAAATAGCCCGGATGGCCGGCGTGAACCATGCCATGCTGCATTATTATTTCCGAACGAAAGAAAATTTATTCGATACCGTGTTCGACCAGAAAGTAGAACTCTTTGCCAATTCATTTGCCTTTATTTTAGAAAAGAACCTTCCCTTCCTGAAAAAGATTGCGCTGGCAGTGGAAACACATTTCGACTTTTTGACATCCAACCCCCAATTACCGCAATTTGTGCTGGGAGAAATCCTTTCCAACCCCGACCGTAAAAACAGATTAATAAAAGCGCTTTTACCCCGGATCGGTACCATTTTTGAGCAATGGGAGAAAGAAATAAAGCAGGAAATTAAAAAAGGAAACATTGCAAAAACCACCGCCAGGGACTTAGTACTGAACATCGCATCGTTAAACGTTTTTTCCGTTATAGCAAGCCATATTTTCTTTGACATGGAACAAAAAAAGTCGCAAAAAGAAATTCATCAATATTTCACGGAACGAAAAAAGAATAATGTAACAGTCATTTTAAAAAATTTGCAACTCTAAGTGCCCGATAGTCCTTGCATGGTTCTGAAAAGATTTGACAAATTTTTAAAATTTGTCAAATCTAAGCAATAATCAAACCCTGAGGGATTCATTGATTTTAAAAAACAAGCAAATGAAAAAGATAATTATTTTTTTACTTTTAGTGATGCCATACACGTCACTGCTCGCCCAATCATCATTGACGATTGAGGATTGTCAGGCAAAAGCGCGGGAACATTATCCGTTAATTAAACGCCAAGGATTAATCGACCAAACGAAAGATTATACCTTGGCGAATGCGGGAAAGGCTTATCTGCCGCAGTTTTCCGTTACGGCACGGGCTTCGTATCAATCGGAAGTGACCAGCATTCCGATTACTGTTCCGGGTGTCGAAGCCTTGAGCAAAGACCAATATTTGGCCGCCATAGATATGAATCAAACGATTTGGGACGGCGGAAACGTACATGCCCTGAAAAAAATAACTCAAGCAAATGCGGCAATGGAACAGCAACAGTTGGAGGTCGATTTATATGCTTTGGAAAAGCGCATCAACCAATTATTTTTCGGTATTCTGCTTTTCGATGCACAATTGGAACAGCATACTATTTTGCAGGATAATTTGCACAAGCAATATGCGACGGTGGACAGCTATGAAAAAAACGGCATTGCCAATCAGGCCGATTTGGATGCGGTGAAAGTAGAATTGCTGAAATCGGAACAAACGGCGGCGCAAATCAAAGCCGGAAAAACAAGCTATATGCAAATGCTTGCCGCCATGATTGGCGAACCCGTTGACGAGCAAACAACATTTGCAAAACCGGCGGCGGAACAAGTAATGCTACCCACGCAAATCAACCGGCCGGAATTGCAATTGTTCGATGCACAAACAGCGCTTTTCGAATCGCAAAAAAGTGCGGTAACAAGCTCCTACCTTCCGAAGGTAAGCCTCTTTCTGCAAGGCGGCTATGGAAGGCCGGGCTTGAATATGTTGAGTAATAACTTTGACCCGTTTTATATCGGCGGCATTCGCCTTAACTGGAATTTCGGAGGTTTATACACGCAAAAAAACGAGCGGCGGAAATTGGATGTAAATCAAAACAGCGTGGAAGTGCAACGCGAAACTTTTCTCTACAACACGAATTTACAAATTACGCAAGACAACAGCGAGATTAAAAAGTTGAAAGAACTCATGCAGTACGATGATGAAATCATTACACTGCGGGAGAATGTACGAAAATCGGCCGAAGCGAAAGTAGCCAACGGCACGCTTACCGTTATTGAATTGATGCGCGAAGTGAATGCGGAAAATTTAGCGCGACAGGAAAAAACCTCGCACGAAATTCAATTACTAATGGCTATTTACAATCTGAAAAACACCACGAATAACTAAAAACAATATCATCATGAAAACAACCGGCACTATCGTTACCATTGCATTAGCAGCGTTGCTGCTGTTCTCTTCCTGCGGAAATAAAAAAGGGAACTACGATGCTTCGGGCGTGTTCGAAGCCACCGAAGTGTTAGTCTCCTCGCAAGCCGGCGGACAGCTCATGGCGTTCAACGTAGCAGAAGGACAAACGTTGGAATCCGCACAAACAGTAGGCTATGTGGACACCACGCAATTACATTTGAAAAAATTGCAACTGCTGGCCAATCTAAAAAGCGTAAGCAGCCGGCATGTGGACGTGAATAAACAAATTGCGGCGACCAAAGAACAAATCGAGAAGCAAAAAACGGAACAACGCCGTTTTGAAAATCTGGTTAAATCCAATGCGGCTAACCAGAAACAATTGGACGACATCAACGCCCAATTAAATGTACTCGAGAAACAGTTGGCGGCGCAAACGGAAACCTTGGAAAACAGCAACCGGAGCGTTTCGAGCGAAGGCGCCTCGCTGGAAATTCAGGTGGCGCAAATTGAAGACCAAATACGGAAAAGCGTTATCAGCAGCCCGATAAACGGGACGGTATTGGCGAAATATGCCGAGCAAGGAGAAATCACCGCGCCCGGAAAAGCCTTGTTCCGCATAGCCGATATCAATGATATGTTTCTTCGCGCGTACATCACTTCCGACCAACTCACACAATTGAAAATCGGCGATGCCGTCAATGTTTATGCCGATTTCGGAGAGAAAGAAATGCGTGTATATCCCGGCGTTATCACATGGATTGCGGATAAGGCGGAGTTTACGCCTAAAACTATTCAAACGCGCAACGAACGGGCAAATTTGGTATATGCCGTGAAAATCGCCGTGAAAAACGACGGCTATTTGAAAAGAGGAATGTACGGAGAAATCAACTTGAAAATGGAGAATTGAACGTCAAAAGATTTGACATTTTTTGAAAATTTGTTAAATCTAATAAATCAACCATTATTTTCAACTTTCAATTCTCAATTAGTATGAACGCTATTTCCGTTCGAAATATCAGCAAAAATTATGGCGAAGTACACGCCTTGAAAAACGTCCGTTTCGAGGTAGAACGTGGGGAGTTATTCGGCCTCATCGGAGCGGACGGCGCGGGAAAGACAACGCTTTTCCGTATCCTCGCAACATTGCTTTTAGCCGACCAGGGAGAAGCATATGTGGACGGATTGGATGTCGTCAAGAATTACAAGGAAATACGCAATAATATCGGTTACATGCCGGGAAAATTCTCGCTGTACCAAGATATGAGCGTAGAAGAAAATTTAAACTTTTTTGCGACGCTATTCAACACCACCGTCAACAAAAATTATTATCTGATAAAAGATATTTACCAACAAATAGAACCTTTCAAAAAACGTAAAGCGGGCAAACTTTCCGGCGGCATGAAACAAAAACTGGCATTAAGTTGTGCGCTGATTCATAAGCCCAGTGTATTGTTTTTAGATGAACCTACGACCGGTGTTGATCCCGTGTCGCGCAAAGAATTCTGGGGGATGCTGAAAAATTTGAAAGCGCAAGGCATCACGATTTTGGTATCGACGCCTTATATGGACGAGGCTACGCTTTGCGACCGCATTGCTTTGATTCAAAACGGAGAACTGCTCTCCATCGAAACGCCGGAAAAAATAATTGCCCAATATCCCCGCAAGTTATACACGGTAAGCGCCGAAAATAATTACCGGTTATTGGAAGCGTTGCGCAACAGCCCGGCTGTCCGGATCGCGTATATCTTCGGCGATTCGCTGCATGTAGCCTTTCACAACGAGCCGGACAAAAACATTGCCGGATTGCGGGAAATTAGTCCCGGCATTGAAGATTGTTTTATTGAGTTGATGAATAAATGATGATATGAATGTAATTACCGCAGAGGCATTGACAAAAACATTCGGGAACTTTACCGCAGTCGATCGCATTTCGTTTCAAGTGAAGAAAGGCGAAATATTCGGTTTTCTCGGAGCGAACGGCGCCGGAAAAACGACCGCTATGCGTATGTTGTGCGGACTGAGCAAACCCACGTCGGGAAAAGGAATGGTCGCCGGATTCGATATTTCCGGACAAGCAGAAGAAGTAAAAAAAAATATCGGTTACATGAGCCAGAAATTTTCGCTGTATGATGATTTGAAAGTGTGGGAAAACATTCGTCTTTTTGCCGGCATTTATGGGATGAAAGAGGCCGCGATTACGAAAAAAACCGACGAGATGTTGGAAAAATTAGGATTCATGCCCGAAAAAAACACCCTCGTAAAGGAACTTCCGCTGGGATGGAAACAAAAGCTCTCGTTCTCCGTTTCCATTTTTCACGAGCCGAAAATCGTGTTCCTCGACGAGCCCACCGGCGGTGTGGATCCCGTTGCGCGCCGTCAGTTCTGGGAACTGATCTACGAGGCGGCCGAACGCGGTATCACGGTGTTTGTGACCACGCACTACATGGACGAAGCAGAGTATTGCAACCGCATTTCTATCATGGTGGACGGACACATAGAAGCCTTGGATTCGCCCCGAAACCTGCGGGCGAAATATAATGCAAACAGCATGGATGAAGTGTTTCAGCAATTAGCGCGAAAAGCGATACGGACAGATAATTAACAAGGAACAATTAGCATGAAGCAGTTTTTGTCATTTGTAAAGAAAGAGTTCTATCACATTTTCCGCGACCGGCGGACTATGTTGATTTTACTGGCAATGCCCATCATACAAATTATCCTTTTCGGGTTTGCCATCACCACGGAAGTGAAGAATGCGCAAGTGGCCGTGTTCGACGCTTCGAACGATATTTCCACCACCCGCATCATTGAACAGTTGCAAGCCAGCGAATATTTTAAGGTTACACAACTGCTGAAAAATCCGGACGACATCAACGATATTTTTAAAGCCGGGAAAATTAATATGGTCATCGTGTTCGGCGAAAATTTCAATGAGAACCTGCTGCACACCGGCGACGCTTCGCTGCAACTGATTGCCGACGGCACCGACCCGAACCAGGCCGGCATGCTGACCAACTACGCTTCCAGTATCATTGCTTCCTATCAACAGGAGTTGATGCGCGAATACAATATTCCAATGCAGATTATTTCCGAAATACGCATGTTGTACAACCCGCAGATGAAAAGTGCGTTCTATTTCGTGCCCGGTGTAATGGGATTAATTCTCATGCTGATTTGCGCCATGATGACATCCATTTCCATTGTTCGCGAAAAGGAAACCGGCACCATGGAAATCCTGCTGGCATCACCCATAAAACCGATTTATATCATCCTTGCAAAAACAATTCCCTACCTGCTGATTTCTATTGTCAACCTCATTTCTATTTTGTTGTTATCCGTGTTTGTCTTGGGAGTTCCCGTCTCGGGAAGCCTTTTCTGGCTGGCGTTTTTTTCGTTTATTTTCATCCTCGTAACCTTGTCGCTGGGCATGTTGATTTCCACGCTGGTAAGCTCGCAAGTAGCGGCCATGCTCATTGCCGGCATGGGTTTGATGATGCCGACCATGATACTTTCCGGCATGATTTTCCCGATAGAAAGCATGCCGCCCGTTTTGCAATGGATTTCGAATATTATTCCCGCCCGCTGGTACATTTCTTCCGTGAAGAAATTCATGATAGAAGGCGTTCCTGTAATATATGCCCTGAAAGAATTAGCCGTGATGGCAGGCATGGCTTTTCTGCTGATTACCGTAAGCCTGAAAAATTTTAAAATACGACTCGAATAGCGCCATGATACGATTTCTATTAGAAAAAGAATTTAAGCAAATCAAGCGGAACCCGTTCCTTCCGAAATTGATTATCGGTTTTCCGGTGTTGATGATGCTCATCATGCCGTGGGCCACCAATCAGGAAATTAAAAACATCAATATCTCGTTGGTGGACAACGACCATAGCAGTTATTCCGAACGCCTCATCGAAAAAATCAGCGCATCGACGTATTTTCACTTGATGAACATTTTGCCGAACAACAACGAAGCGCTGAAGAGCGTGGAAGCGGGAAAGACGGATGTGATGCTGGAAATTCAACCCGACTTCGAAAAAAATATTGTTACCGCCGGCCGCACCCATGTGATGATTTCGGCTAATGCGGTAAACGGCGTCAAAGGCGGCTTGGCAAGCTCTTACCTCTCCGGCATTCTCCGCGATTATGCCGAAGAAATACGCGCCGAGCAATTTCCTTCCTCAGGATTGGCGGCGCTTCCGGTTATCGATATACGCCCGCAATACCGCTTCAATCCGTATCTGGACTACAAAGTGTTTATGGTGCCGGCGCTCATGGTCATGCTGCTTACCTTGCTGAGCGGATTTCTTCCGGCGCTCAATATGGTGTCGGAAAAAGAACTCGGAACTATCGAGCAAATAAATGTAACGCCGGTTCCCAAGTTCACGTTCATCATGGCAAAGCTCATTCCCTATTGGGTTATCGGCTTCCTGGTGTTGTCCATTTCGTTTGGCTTGGCCGCGCTGATTTACGGATTATTTCCCGCAGGAAATCTCGGCATCGTTTATTTGTTCGCCATCATTTATGTATTAGGCATGTCGGGCTTCGGAATGGTTATTTCCAACTATTCGTCCACCATGCAGCAAGCCATGTTCGTGATATTTTTCTTCATCATCATTCTAATATTGATGAGCGGACTTTTCACGCCGGTAAGCAGCATGCCGCAATGGGCGCAAACCATCACGTGGTTCAACCCGCTGAAATATTTCATGCAAGTAATGCGGCTGGTGTATCTGAAAGGAAGCGGTATCGGGCAATTAATTCCACCCTTGCTGGCGCTTCTCGGATTTATGTTGGCCTTCAACCTGTGGGCCGTGTTGAGTTACCGGAAAAGCAGTTAGTGCAATAAACACGATATGGCGTTGAAAGATTTGACATTTTTTTGAAATTTAGCAAATCTAATCCCTTCCATAATATAAAAATTAAGAGGGCGACAACAGATTGTTTTAATTTTTTGGCAGAAAAATTTTCGCCCTCTTAATTTTATCGATCAATAGTTATAAATGCAAGTCTTGCGCTCCCGTTATTTCAGTAGAAATCTCTCCTACCGCTCCACCGTAAGCGCTCACGGCAGTGTAAACTTTAATAAAATCTATTCCTCTTAGCTTTACCGGAATGCCACTTGCATCCACGGCCCAATCGATGTTAATACCGGCTCGCGAATCGGTATTCGGCCAGTTGTCGGCATAACCGAATTCAAAAGGAACGGTCGTTACAATACCGCTTGTATTCATATTTTCCTTATACCGCGATCCGCCGACCGTAATAGTGGCGCCCAGCCATTTCGGCCAGTTTGCGGTAGGGACATATCCGGCATTTCCTTTATTGTCCGTCCAGCGGGTGCCGGTAGCGCCTTCGGCTCTTTCCGTATCCATCATGGGATTGTAGTAAGTCATTTGATAATGGTGGAGTGCTGTTTCCTTATAATATTCGGATCCGGCAATTTCGTACCAAGGATCGTCGGGTAATCCGTTCCCATTGGCATCGTACGAAATTTCTATCACGCCCGGTTCCGCCCAATTAGCAAAAGCATTTCCCATCACCGTAAAATCGTTTACTCCGGGTTTGTTTATCACAGTATGATCGAAACCCATTACAATATAACCGCCATAGCCGCCGAGACTGACCAAGCCTTTGCCGGTAATCGTCGTATTGATTTTCAACAATACCGCGGCAGCATCGTCACCATCGGATATTGCAGGATAACTATTGGCGAACTGCCCCGGCGCACGTACAAAATCATATACTCTGTTCACCCAATTATTGTACGTCCGGTCATTGACCGTAACCGTCGTTGTTTTCACATTTTCGCCCACGCCGTTTTTCGCTTTGAACGTAAGCGTGTATGTTCCCGCTACGGCAAACGCATGCAGTAATTCCTGCGTACCGGCAATCTCTTCTCCATCCAACAGCCATTGATAAGTAGCACCACTCGTATTTTTTACCTGCGGATGAATGCGCAGCCATTTCATGTTGTCCAACACAAAACCGCCGGCCGGTTCGTCCAGCGTAATTTCGGGTGCAGCAGCTTCTATACTGATGGTGCGACCATCGGCAAAGGTAAATGTCATCATACCATTCACCAATGAAATAGACACGATTTCCGAAGCGTCTTTCCCCGATTGCCCTTTGGCGGATACGCCAGTATCTTCACCGTTTATCCACCAATGGCCGTTGCCGCCGATGGCTATCTGCGGAGTATCCCCTTTTGCCGGATGGCCGCTATCCGCGCCGTCAATCCACCAGTTGCCGTTTTCGCCAATCGTGATAAATGCCGAGGTGTTACGCACCGACAGTTTAGACCCGTCGCTCAGGGTAATGACATAGCTCCCGTCTTTCGTTTCATAGCTTACCACATACAGTCTTTTGTTCAGCGCATCGAGCAGGTTTTCGTATTGCGCCATCCGTTCTTTTAATTTACTGATGTCGTCTCTCAGTCCGTTGATATCGTCTTTATAACAACTGTTCAGTAGAAATAGACTTAAAAATACACATAACATTTTTTTCATAATGATAATTTATTTAATGGTTGTTGTTTTAAATACAAAAGCAAAATGCGCCGGAATATCGCCCGTAGTCACGCTGAAAACAGCCTCTCCCGATGGCTTCACGCAATACAATTTTCCGGGTGACATATAATTTCCGGCATCGGTGATGTAAATATTTTTTGAGACAGGGTCAATAGCAATGCCATAGGGATTTGCGATAGCGTTGCACACACTTTCCGGAAGAAAACTTTTCTCCAACAGCGTTTCGTTTTTCACATCAATCATGCTGTAATGAATATTCCATTGAAACGTAGTATAACTGAACTCCGAGCCTATGACATGCGCTGTATCGCCTGCAATACAAAGGTTCGCAGCGGCAATGTCGAAGCTTTTTTTCACAGCATCGGTTTTGGCATCAATCACAAAAAGTTTTGAAGGAATACTGTAATAATCGCCGCGCGAGGTAACATAAATATCGCCATAAGCGTCGGTTTTCATGCGGTGCAGGTTTTCGGCCACCTCAATATCTTTGATTTTTGTAAAGCTCTCCAGATCGATGACCGACACCGTGCGTTCATAGTTCGGCGAGCTGTAACCTCCGGAATTGGCAATGTAGAGCTTATTGCCCACTACGGCCATTTCTTCGGGCTGGCGGCCAACGGCCACTTTACGCGTAATTTCCAAGGTAGCGGTATCTATCTCGGCCACAAATCCATTAGGAGTATCAATACCAATCGCTATTTCGCCATCGTAAGCGCTGACGTAAGCTCTTCCTTTTGCAAAAGTGATATAGCGTCCGTTTTTTAGGTCGATTACTTTCAGCCGTTTGGCAGTTAGCATATCCATTACTTCTACTTTGTTCGAACAATTGATCACGGCATACAGTTTGGATCCGTAGATGCCGATATCGCTCCCCACATCGCCCAAGCCTTTGGTAGCCGCAGGATTGGCCTGTTCGTAGATGTTACGCCTGTACACGCCGGTTGCATAGTCGTAGTAATCCAGCGAGGCTTTATTCATGTTCATGTTTCCCTCGTTCAGTAAATAAAATCCTTCAACGGACGTTACGGTTTGCGGAACAATTTGTTCTTCTTTCTCCGGAATAAATTCCGGATCTTTGCGGCAAGCGGCGGCTGTTAAAAGCAAGAGCGACGCCCAAATAATTTTTTCTGTCCTTCTTTTCATAAGCAAATTTTTAAGTTACGATTGTTGATATTAATGTGTTTTTATTTAGGAGGCTATTCAAAAAGCATTTTTAACCACAAAGTATTACGAAGAAATCATTTGATTTTAAAGACTTTGTGTTACTTAGTGAAAGCTCTTTGAGTCCTTTTATGGTATTTTTTTGACTTTTTGAACGGCCTCCTAAAAGTTTCGCGCGTTATGCAGAGATACCTTCTTATACCCGTCAGCTAAAACAGACGGCAATAGCTTCACTTCATATTTCATATTCCATTTATTAAAAACTTACCGACACGCCTATTCGAAAATTGCGGCCGGGCATGGGAAAATTAAATACTACATCATAATATTGGTTAAACAAATTGTTGACTTCGGAAGTGATTTTAAATGCACTCTTCTTCCACTTCGCCTGCCAATTCAGCGCCAAGTCGCTGGTGTACCATGGTTGCACGTAATTTTGCGGAATGTTGGCCGGCAAGCAGTAACGTTCGCCGGTGTATATAAAACTATAATTCACTTGCCACTTTTCCCACGTCAATGCGGCAGTCAGCGAACCGCTATGTACCGGCGCGTACGGAATCCTGTCGCCGTACGTAGTGCTTTTGGGGGTTATATCCATAGTTTTCTGATACGTGTAGCTTAGTCCGATATTCAGCCAAAGCGTGCGCAAAATTTTCAGTTCGGCAGCCAAGTTGGTTTCCACACCTTTTATTTCCACTTCGCCCAAATTCATCATTGTCCAACGAAAAAGATTCGACGAAGGCATCGCCACAATTTTGTCTTTTACTCGATTGTAATATCCATCGGCTTGAATGGAAAAACGGGATAAAATCCCGGCCGGCAAAAGTGTCCATGTAGCGCCTGCGTCATATTGTGCCGTATATTCCGGCCGCAGCGAACTGTTGCCGATGAACGTGTAGTATAAATCATTGAACGTGGGCATACGGAAAGTTTCTTTATAGAAAGCCCTGATACGGAACGACGGCGTAGCGAACGGCTGGAAAGAAGCCGACACCACGGGACAAAGCAATTGCCGATTTCCGCCCGGTTGAAAGTGCTGCACCTGCTCATCGATGGCACAAGCCAATAAACTTGCCTGCATATCGAATCGCGGAAAATTAATGTGCGTGGACAGCACGCCCAAAAACGTGTAGCGGACGGGATACGGGAAACGGTACAAATTGGCGTCGAGCGTATTGATTTCCATATCGGTAGCCAGAGATATACCGCACCATGGTGTCAGCTGCTCTTGCTGCACCACCGAAAGATAATAGGTATATTGGCGGTAACGGTTGTCTAAAGCACCATATAGCGTAATGTATTCGGGATCTACATAACGCGTGTAATCGCTGCTGAATTTCACATTAGCCATTAATTCGTAGCGTTTTCCAAATGCTTTTTGCAGGGAACCTTGCACGAAGAAATTCCGGTCCCACTGCCGCTGGAAATGGCTGTAGCGGTTGGCCACAATGGCGCCAGGAAGGCCGCGACGGGAATTGTAATAATACATTTTGACATTCCATTGCCCCTTGCGGAGTTTCCCGAACAACGCTGTTTCCACTCGCAATGCCCGTACGTCGCCGTTTTGCCGCACAGCAGCCGTGTCGTAAGTGCCGTTTGTGTAACGATAGTTATAACGTCCATTGGCGTGGCATAACTCCGCATTGGCCGAATACGAAAGCGTTTTGCTCAACCGTTGCTGCCACAGCACCGACATGTCGAAAAGGCCGAACGAACCGGTTTTCACACCACCTTGTGCATAACAGCGTTTACTGCTGTCCAACTGCGGCGTTTTACTTTTCAGGTATAAACTATTGGAAGCGAAAAATCCTTTGGCAGGCTGAAAAATACTGGATTTTTGGCCATTGTAGAGTTGAATTTCTTCTATGTTTTCCATCGAAAATTTCCCCAAATCGACCTGCCCGTTCTGCGCATTTCCCAATTGCAATCCATCGTAGAAAACGGCGGTATGCGCGCTTCCCAGGCTGCGTACGTTTACTGTTTTCAAACCTCCGATGCCTCCGTAATCTTTGAGTTGAACACCTGAAAAATAGCGAATGGCATCGGCTACCGAAAAACTGTTGAGGCTTTTCAATTGCTCGCCCGACAACGATTGCAGCGGCATGGGCGACACAGCGCTGAAGCGTGTTTTTGAGGCGGCAATCACTACTTCATCAAGACTGCGCACCTTGATGCTATCGGTCTCAGTATTGGCAAGCAGGGGAGTAACGACTGCCGTTTCCGCTATGAAAAAGCATAGTAATCCCCCTACCCATAAACAAGTACGTTTACCGGAAAACATAAAAATCACCATTTGAGATTAATCAAACAGCTTCGTGAGAAAAATGGAAAGCAACAATGAAACTATGCAGGTTGCATGTGGCTTTTAAGCTTCATCCCTCGAAAGCATAAAATTTAATGTTGCATTTGGCAGGTCTCCTGACTTGTCCTCCATTTTGAGCAGCCTTCCCACCCGCCGGTTGGCGGACAGTGGCTTGAGTAATTGTCAAAATGTCGCATAGGACTTACAGTAGCGGGTCTGTTCAGGACTTTCACCTGATTCCCTTTTCATCAAACAATTGAATCAATTGTTTTGAACCAATGCAGCGCAAAGATAGCGGATTTTTCCGGGAACGACAAAATAAAAATTACAAGGAATTACATACAAGAGGATTATGGCTGCCCTCCGGGGGTTTTCTTTTCACGCCATTGAAAGCGAAGTACTATAAAATGAGACGTTCCGGTATATCGGTAATCGGAACCAAGGTTTTGCGCATATTGGTAGCGCAGTGAAATGTTTTCAGCAACAACCGCTCCGGCCGTTATTTGTAAGCGGTAATGATTAGCCATCCCTGCTCCGAATTCAAACCGGGTATCATATTTTCCGGTAAGCATACATTCAAAGCCGGCAGGTGTATCGCCGGAAAGCGCGACGAGCGCTGTGGGTTGCAGATTGAATTTACTTCCCAAATCGAACGTACAACCGCCGGTAAAATAATAGTGCATGCGAGCAAAATCAATTTTATTCTCCAACTCGCCGCGTTTATCATCGTTATTAAAATCATTCGTAAGCATTTGCGGAATGGAAAAACCGGCATAGAATTTATCGCCGGAATAATAAACCCCGAGTCCGGTATTAAAACCCGTTTGATTGTCGGGCGCATCGGCAAACGCGGGGTCGTTAGGATTATTGATATCCGTAACGCGATTTTCGCGCCACCAAAGCAACGAAGCATTTAAGCCCAAGGAAAGCGTCGTATTTTCCATCCTGATTTTGTAGGCGTACGCCGCTGCTATTTGAATGATATTCCGGACACCGTAGGTTTCATTATAAAACCATGCGCCGATTCCGTTGTTTTGCGCCACCGGCATTTGGTATTGCAGGATTTCCGACAAAGGCGAGTTATCTATTTTCAACCATTGTTTGTCGAGGCTCAGCGAAATCCTATTACAGTCCTTGCTGCCCGTAGTCGCCGGATTGAGCAGTAGCTCATAATCGCGATATTTCACATTACCCTGCTCGTGATTGAAGCGCGGCTGTGCCAAGATGTTGGCAGCACTTCCTGTTACAAATAATAGGACGATTATATATCGCTTCATTTTATCTTTTAACCGCAACATGTTACGCTCCTACTTTTACTCTTACTATTTTATCACGACATAGCCGGTTTGCACATGCCCCGACTGCTGTGCCTTCAATTGGTAAAAATACGTTCCGGGTAATACTTTGCGGCTTTTGTGAACACCGGTATTGGCAACCCCATCCCAATTATTTTTATAATCATCTGTTTGAAAATAAAATTGTCCCGATTTGTCGAACACTTTCAATGCATACGTTTCGCGGCTGTCCAATATCATTTCAAAAGTATCATTAATGCCGTCGCCATTGGGGCTGAAGCCTTGCGGTATGTGCGCCGATCGATATACTGCAATCGTAGAGCTTGCCGAAAAATACCCGTCTTCCGTTGTTGCTGTAATTTTCGCTTCACCGGTTTTCCGCGCTTTTATGTTTCCTTTGTTATCCACCGAAACTATTTCCGCATCGGAACTTTTCCATGTTTTGTTTTGGTTTGTAGCATCCGCCGGTAGTATTGACCCCGTTAAAGAAGTTGTATCGTTTTCTACCAATTTGACGCTTGCGGGCGCTATGGTTATTCCGGTAACGGGAATCGTTGCCGTCAATGCCTTGGACGCATCCATCAATCCGGCGCCCATTTTCCCCGCTGCATATTCGGGCGCATTGTTCAGCGGATTGGCCGATTGCAACAAGCGGGTACGCAGCATTTCCGGCGTATAGCTTTCCGAACCGAAGCGCGATAACACCAATGCCGCCACGCCCGACACGTGCGGACAAGCCATGGATGTTCCCTGATCCCATCCGTAGCTGCCGGAAGCAACGGAAATGGTGCTCAAAATTCCTCCTTCGGGATCGCTGATATCCTTGTCGCCTCCCGGCGCCGAGATATCGACCGCTTCGCTATAGTTGGAGTACCATGCGCGTTTCCCGGTGGGACCTACAGCGGCCACGCAGAACACCGCAGGGTCCATCCCCGGATAGTAATCGTTGCGCGAACTGTGTTCGTTGCCCGACACAAAAATCACCAAGCCGCCGGCCATAGGCGTTCCCGGCAAGGGATTCCCGGCGTTATCCTTGCCGGCATTATCAATAAAATAGTGTATTCCTGCTTCAATTGCAGCATTGTAAACGCCGGGGGTATCATAATTCCAGCTGTTTTGAGCGATTACCGCACCGTTGTCGGCCGCAAATTGAAAAGCTCTGGCCACATCGGCATTTTCGGCAGCCGTGTTGCCACTGAAAATTTCACAAGACATGAGTTGAACGCCGCGCCCGTCGCCCCAGCCGCCGGCAACGCCGGAGACTCCTATCCCGTTATTGCTGCGCGCCGCGACAATACCCGCCACATGGGTGCCATGGTCGTCAAATGTAATATTAGCGGTGTTATTTACAAAGTTATATCCTTTTCCCGGCCACATATTTCCGCTTAAATCGGGATGGGTATAGTCGATGCCGCCGTCCATCACCGCAACAATCACATTCGGATTTCCGGCAGTAATGTTCCATGCTTCGGGCATACGGATATCGACACCGGCAACGGCACGGGAAGCCGGTTGCCCGGTGTTGTTAAAATTCCATTGCACGGGAAAACGCGGGTCGTCGGGCGTGAGGCTTTGCTGTTGCAGGTTGCTTGTTGCGTTATAAGGAATAATTTCGCCCACGGCGCGTTTGATTTTATAGACCGGAGAGGCTGTTTCCACCGCTCCGCTCTGCAAATATTCTGCGGCCACTTCTTGCGGATTGGCTGTAGAGTCGATGCTGATTTCGTACCAGAGATGCAAGCCGTAGTGTCGTTGGCGTTCTTCAAAAGGCCCTCCGATATTGAAAACGGGTTGCATTTTCACGACATGATAGCGGCTGTTCAGCACATCCATTTTGGCGATACCGGTTTGTATAATGCCGCCAACGCTTTGTTTTTTGAAGGATTGCCGGACAAGCTGTTCCGAGCCGGGCTTCAGTTTTACTTGCAATACTCCCGAACGGACATCCGTCCCTTGTGCGGCAAGGCTCGTTACACAGCACACAAAAATTATAAATGACAGATAGCGTTTCACTAATTCGTTTTTCTTAAAAAACACAAATATATCACATCTTAATGAAATTACAGGGATTTTTTCTTTTGGCATAGATATTGTACCCTTAAGCAACTGTTTTATCAAAAAGATTTAATTCCCAGCATTATGAAAACAAAAGAAATAGAACAGATTTTTGCCCCGCCTCCCACACGCTGGGTGGGCAATGGTTTCAAAGTACATAATTTTTTCCCGGGGTTGATGGATATGCAGCGGATGAGCCCGTTTTTCCTGTTGGATTATAACGCTCCTACACATTTCCCGCCAAGTAACGTTCCGCAGGGTGTAGGCGTACATCCGCACCGCGGAATCGAAACGGTTACCGTATCTTATCATGGGAAAATAGCCCATGGCGATAGCGCCGGAAACGGCGGTGTAATCGGGGAAGGAGACTTACAATGGATGACTGCCGGAAGCGGCGTGTTGCACCGGGAATATCACGAAAATGTATTCAATACACAAGGTGGAGTGTTTCATATGGCGCAGATTTGGGTGAACCTGCCGCAACGACACAAAATGACTCCCGCCAAGTATCAAGCATTAGTGCATGCTGAATTGCCGAAATATGTATTGCCTGACCATGCTGGAACGGTAGAAGTAATTGCCGGAAATTACAATGGGATGAAAGGCCTTGCTTCCACTTTCTCGCCGATGGAAATGTACAACATTCATTTGAAAAGAAAAGGGAAAACCACGGTTACATTACCCGGCAATTACAATACCGGCATGTTGGTGGTGAGAGGCGCGGTAAAAATAAACGATCAAGCGGCGGGAGCTGCTAATCATTTTGTCCTTTTTGAAAATGGAGGGCAAACATTCCGTGTTGAAGCCGAAGAGGATTCGACGCTTCTTGTACTTAGCGGCGAACCTCTCGATGAACCGATTGCCGCCGGAGGCCCCTTTGTAATGAACACCCGCGAGGAATTACAACAAGCTTTTCAGGATTTTGAAGAAGGTAAATTCGGGCATTTAGATGATTGGACAGAGGGCCTGTAAGGCCGGGCAATACTTTTTATGAACGAAAAAGAGGCTGTTCAAAGAGTAGAAAATCATTTGCTGCAAAGAGTGCAAAAATTTTCTACATCCCGAACCATTTCATCACCATATAAATCCCGGCAGCCAGCAATCCACTGATAGGAATGGTGAGCACCCATGCCCAAAGCAGATTTTTAGTAACGCCCCAGCGTACGGCCGAGAAACGTTTCACCATACCCACA